>JAGBFU010000059.1 GCA_017936285.1 Marinifilaceae bacterium
TATATATTTCTGGCCTTTGTATTGGTATTGATACCAATAGTCGGTGCCGGTACGACAATGTTTATCATACCGCTATATTTTGTTATCTGTCTCTTGGGAAAGATTATAGGTCGGAGATAAAATCCAAATAATCACACTCGGGTGAGATGGTGCTTGTACATTGATTCACCTGAGGTGTAGTTGGGAAAAATGGGAATACCGGCTCAAAAGAGGCCTTGGTACTACTATTGGTTTTGAAAATATCAAGCTCGTCACTGCTGACCGAAATAGCTCCGGCGATAAGTGCAATTGCAGCAACTGCGGCGGCACCACGTAGTAGATAGTGTTTAAATTTTGATTCCCGCTTCTCTGCCTCGGCATTTGTTTTTTTATCTATTGCTGATACGTGCATTGACGGCATAGGCAATTTAATTGCCGGCAAGGCAGCGGTCAATGGCAAAAAGTTATTTTCGGCAGATTTGAATATGAGCTCCTCTTTCTCTTTGGTAAAGGTGCCCACTTTTGTGATAATTACGCTCTCTTCGCGATCAAGGCGGGTTGTCAAGTCCTTGATAAGTATCTCAACTTTGCACTTTGCATCGTATAATGGAATTCTCTCACGTTTAGCAATATATTGTGCGAATAACTCGTCGTCGTGATTTAGCGATGCATTGAATGTTACACGTTTGGTTGCGGGAACCAGAATACCATTCAATTCATCTATATACGCGCCCTCCTTGCGACATACAAAACCTCCGAATTGAGGCAGAATGACGCAATCATTAAGTTGTAAAGCACAATTTAAATATATTGAGAGTCTATCCATACAAATCTTTCATACTTCAACTACAAAGTTAGCGTTTTTTTTAAATAACAAATAATCTCTCTAAAATTTATTTCTAAATTTGCAGTATCAAACAATATAAATAGTTGGGAGAGATGAAGATTTTTGTTACCGGAGGAACCGGTTATATTGGTTCTCATACAGTTGTTGAGTTGCAACAAGCAGGATATGAGGTGTTAGTTGCCGATAATTTGAGTAATTCAAAGATTGAGGTATTGGATGGAATTGCTAAAATTACAGGAGTGAAACCGGAGTTTGAGCAGGTAGATATAGCAGATAGAGTTGCATTGAAAGCCCTCTTTGCAAAGCATAAAGATATTGATGCAATTATCCACTTTGCTGCTCTAAAGGCGGTAGGTGAGTCCGTTCAGATTCCCCTGGAGTATTATAAGAATAATCTGAACACCATAATAAATCTTCTTGAGTGTATGAAGGAGTATGGAGTGGCAAATCTTGTATTCTCCTCTTCTTGTACTGTTTATGGTCAGGCAGATGAGTTGCCGGTATCCGAGAGCACTCCTCGTAAGGAGGCGGAGTCTCCATATGGTAATACAAAGTCTATAAGTGAGGATATTATGCGTGATGTAGCGAAGGTTTCTCCGGAATTGAATCTTTTGGCTCTTCGTTACTTTAATCCAATTGGGGCGCATCCCTCTGCACATATTGGCGAGTTGCCTAACGGAGTTCCCAATAATCTGATTCCATACCTTACACAGACCGTTGCAGGTATTCGTGAGCAGTTGAGTGTTTTTGGTGATGATTATGATACACCTGATGGAACTCCTATTCGGGATTATATCGATGTGGTGGATCTGGCCAAGGCGCATGTGGTGGCAATTGAGCGTTTGTTGAACAGAAAAAATAGAACTAACTACGAGTTCTTTAATATCGGTACCGGTTCCGGAGTTACTGTATTGCAGTTGATACATGCTTTAGAAAAAGCTACCGGCGAGAAGGTGAATTATAAGATTGTAGGTAGAAGAGCCGGAGATATTGAAAAGGTGTGGGCTGATACGACATTGGCTAATAATGAATTGGGCTGGAAAGCAGTTGTTCCTCTTGAAGAGACATTGGCCAATACATGGCGTTGGCAGAAGCGTCTTGATGGCAAGTAAAGATAAAAATAAACGAGGCTAAAAGGAAAGAGCCCGGTACAATACCGGGCTCTGTTCCAATCTAAGTCAGCCTCTTAATAATGTTAAACCGTCCAACTTTTGGGGGTCACATCATCGGCCTCGTTTTTTTCTGTTTCTTAAAAGTGTATCCTTATTGGTTAAGGATTGAGTCGAAGAATGTGTCGTAATTGGCAATGTACTCCTCTCTGTTTGTATAGGTAGTCATTGGTTTGCCGCTCTGTTCTGCATAACTCTTAATCTCCTCGCTAACATTTGGACTATGTATGATAACTCCGTCCGAGTAGTCAATAGCCATTTTGTTAATGTTTAAATGGGTTGGCTCAACAACACTCTTGACATCTTCCTCCTTAATGTTCTCGGATAACATCTTACGGGCAAACTTGCTGTCAAGGCTGCCTTCGAATTGATCATCATAACATGAGTAAACTACTTTTGCTTTGCAGAATGCAGGGTCATCGGCATACTCCTTCTTAAGATACAATGGAATAAGAGATGAGAACCATCCTTGACAGTAAATTAAATCCGGATTCCATTGAAGCTTTTTAACAGTCTCAAATACTCCGCGAGTAAAGAAAATAGCACGCTCATCGTTATCGGTAAAGAACTCATTGGTCTCAGCATCATTGAGAATTCCCTTTCTTTGGAAATACTCTTCATTATCAATGAAGTATACCTGCATACGAGCAGCTTGTATAGATGCAACTTTGATTAGAAGCGGGTGATCGATACCGTCGATGATGAGGTTTGCTCCCGAGAGTCTGATAACCTCGTGAAGTTGATTCCTGCGCTCATTTATTCCTCCGAATTTAGGCATAAATGTGCGAATATCTTTTCCTCTCTCCAATACTCCCTGAGGTAGCAATCTGCCAACGTGCGACATCTCGGTCTCAGGCAAATACGGCATAATCTCTTGTGAGATAAATAATATTTTTTTGGGCTCCATATCTAATACTGCAAAAATCTGTGCAAAGGTAAGGAAAATGTTTGAAATAAACAAATTTATGATAACTTTGATGTTAAATTTTGATGGTATGGCTGAACATAATATATTGGGAAAACAGGGCGAAGAGGTAGCAATTAAATGGTTACAAGAGAATGGTTTTGAGGTGATTGATAGAAATTGGCGTTATGGTAGAAATGAGCTTGATGTTGTATGTATGCATGAAGGAGATGTGGTAATTGTCGAAGTTAAGAGTCGAACTACGATTGTTGATTTCCCAGAGGAGTTGTTGCCATTGAAAAAAAGACGTTCTATAGTCCGTTTGGGTGCAAAGTGGTTGGCACTGCATAATGTATCTGCCGAATTAAGATTCGACCTGTTGGTGGTTGAGATGAGTTCGTTAGAAGTTTCTTACTATAAAGATGCAATTATGGTATATGATGTGTGAATTGGGGTAAAATATTGTTATCTTTGCTTTATCAAAGATTCAGATATGGAGAGAAGGGTAACAAGACAGGTTAAGGTTGGTAATACATATATAGGTGGTAATTCGCCAATTTTGATTCAATCAATGCTCAATACAATGACAATGAATACGGAAGAGAGTGTTGAGCAGGCAATAAAGATTGTTGACGCCGGAGGAGAGTTGGTGCGTATAACTGCGCAGGGAGTTCGTGAGGCCGAGAATCTTAAAAATATCAGAGAGGAGTTCCGTAGGCAAGGTTACTCTACACCGATCTCTGCAGATATACATTTTGTGCCCGAGGCGGCTCTTGAGGCTGCCAAATGGGTTGAGAAGGTCAGAATAAACCCCGGTAACTTTATAGACAAAAGGGCTACATTTAATAAAATTGAGTACACAGATGAAGAGTATGAGCAGGAACTGATGCGTCTTGAAGTGAAGTTTAAAGAGTTTCTTGATGTTTGCCGTAGGAGTGGGGCTGCAATCCGTATAGGAACAAATCATGGCTCTTTATCGGATAGAATAATGAGTAGATATGGCGATACCCCCGAGGGAATGGTCGAGGCCACAATGGAGTTCCTGCGTGTCTGTGTAAAGGAGAATTTTCACAATGTGGTTATCTCATTAAAGTCAAGTATCTGTTCCGTGATGGTTGAGGCAGTTCGCAAATTGGTATCTGCAATGGAGCGTGAGGGAATGAATTACCCTCTGCATCTTGGAGTTACCGAGGCAGGTGAGGGCGAGGATGGCAGAATCAAGTCGGCTTTAGGCATAGGAACTTTGCTTTGCGAAGGAGTAGGAGATACAATACGAGTCTCTTTAACCGAGGCTCCGGAGGCTGAGATTCCTGTGGCAAGAAGATTGGTAGAGTTGCTAACAACGGATAGTTACGATTTGCGATGCTCGATTGATGGCGAGGTGTTAAAGGCTCGCAGTACAATATCAGATAGGGACGATGCAAAACTCTTTTTACCTGCAAAACTTGGAGCCTATCTATTGAGTGGCAAGGTAAAGGAGTTGATCTTGGAGTTACCAGATTTAGGCGATGATTTTGCAAAGAGATTGGCTCAAAATATATTGCAGGCTGCCGGAGTGAAGCGTTTCAAAACGGAGTTTGTCAGTTGCCCGGGTTGTGGTAGAACTCTTTTTGATTTGCAGAAGGCTGTAGCTGAAGTTAAGCAGGAGTTTAATACTCCGGCATTGAGTAGTTTAAAGATTGCCGTGATGGGTTGTGTTGTCAATGGTCCGGGCGAGATGGGTGATGCCGATTACGGCTATGTTGGAGCCGGGAGTGGCAAAGTCAATCTTTATAAGGGGAAGAAGTTGGTTGAGAAGGCAATTCCTGAATCCGAGGCTATTGAACGATTAAAGTTGTTGATGCGTAGAAACGGAGAGAATATATAGATATGGATACAACAGTAAAGGGAAGATCTCCACATACCCTTGGTAGTGAAAAGTTGTCTAAGTTGCTTATTCAGTATGCAACACCGGCGATAATTGCTATGACAGCGACGTCGCTGTATAATATGGTTGATAGTATCTTTATAGGTCAGGGATGTGGAAAAGAGGCTATAGCGGGATTGGCCGTTACCTTTCCGTTTGCAAACCTCTCAGCAGCATTTGGGGCGATGGTGGGAGTTGGATCTTCTATCATGATTGCTATGAAGCTTGGGCAGAGGGATATGAAGAGTGCGGAGTTGCTTCTTGGTAATGTGGTTATGCTGAATACATGGATAGGAGGTTTGTTCTCGATTGTTTGCCTTCTTTTTCTAGAGCCTATATTAAGACTCTTTGGTGCCAGTGATGCGACATTGCCCTATGCCAAGGAGTATATGCAGGTGTTGCTGTATGGTAATATTATAACGCATATCTATTTGGGTTTGAACGATGTAATGCGTTCCTCTGGTTACCCTAAAAAGGCGATGATATTTACGGTTACTGCGGTATGTGTTAATGCCCTCTTTAACTATTTGTTTATCTTTATATTGAATATGGGTATAGCTGGAGCTGCATGGGGTACGATATGTGCCCAATTGACAGCGTTGACGCTCTTGCTTTTTCACTACACGAATCCAAATAGTTTTCTTCGTTTCCAGAAGGGAATTATGAGGGTACGATGGGACTTTATCAAGAGTATACTTGGAATAGGAATGTCGCCATTCTTGATTAATGTATGTGCCTGTCTTGTTGTCTCTGTGGTTAATAACAGCTTGGTGAAGTATGGCGGAGATGTTGCAGTTGGAGCCTACGGAATTGTAAATAGAATAGTCTTTATGTTTATTATGGTTGTTATGGGATTCAATCAGGGAATGCAACCTATAGTTGCGTACAATTATGGAGCCAAGCAACCTGATAGAGTCAGAAAGGCATTGATGTTGACAATAGGTTGTGCTGTGACTGTCACAACAATAGGTTTTTTGTTGTGTGAAGTGCTTCCTCGCCCATTAGTATCTCTTTTTACCACGGATGCTCATTTAACCGATGTGGCTGTTGATGGAATGCGGCTATTGGTATTGGCATTCCCTTTTGTAGGAGCTCAGGTGGTTTCTGTCGGATTTTTCCAGTCTATAGGAATTGTAAAGAAATCGATATTCCTCTCTTTAAGCAGACAATTGATATTTCTGGTGCCTCTTTTGTTGATTCTTCCAACATTTTGGGGGTTGAACGGAGTGTGGTTAAGCATGCCGATAGCGGATGGAATGGCGACAATAATTACATTAATACTATTGATATATCAACTTAAAAAATTCAAAAACGAGTAGTTATGGGTAAGCGAATAGTTGTTACGTTGGGACGTCAGTTCGGTAGTGGAGGACGTTCAATAGGCAAGAGATTGGCCGAAGAGTTAGGAATTGCGTTTTATGATAAAGAGTTGATAAAGCTTGCAGCTCAGGAGAGTGGAATTGCAGACTCTTTTTTTGAGAAGGCTGATGAAAAGGGGGGATTGACATCGATGTTCGGGGCATTCTCATTAGGAGGTGTTGGTCTGGGAGGTACAATGTTCTTTCAGAGTAATGACTACCTTTCCAGTGAGTCTCTCTTTAAGATTCAGAGTGATGTGATTCGTAAGATAGCATCTGAGCATAGTTGTGTTATAGTAGGTAGGTGTGCGGACTATATCCTTCGAGGTGATCCTGACTGTATCAGGATATTTGTCAGGGGCTCAGAGCGAGACAGATTACGCAGGATTATGAAATATACAGGTACCGACAAGGTTTCGGAGGCTCGTCAGCAGATGATAAAGGCAGACAAAGCTCGTTCAGAGTACTATAACTACTACACAGACAAGGTGTGGGGTGCGTCTGAGTCTTACGATTTATGTGTGAACTCATCTAAATTTGGTGAGGAGCGTACATTCCAGATTATCAAGCAGGCGTGTTTGGAGATTATGAATAAAAAATAATTAAAAATCGAGAAAAATGAAAAAGTACATTTTAGCAATTGCAATGGCAATAGTTGGTGTGGGAGCTGCTAATGCCGTCGAGGTTCCGGGTGCAGATACCTGTTGGACAAAGAGTGGAAACATTGGTTTGAATCTGACACAGGTTAGCTTCAGTAACTGGGCTGCCGGAGGTGATAACTCTTTTGGTTTTACAGCAAGTTTTAACTATTCGGCAGATATGAAGAAGGGAAAGAGCTTGTGGCAGAACAGATTGGAAACAATGTATGGTTTGAATAAAACTAAGTCCGACGGGACAAAGAAGACAAATGACCGTCTCTATATTTCAAGTAACTATGGTTATAGCATAGGTAAGGCTTGGTATGTGAGTGCAATGGCAGAGTTGTCAACACAGTTTGCTAACGGCTATAACTACGGAACAGATCCGAAAACCAAGATTTCTGAGTTCATGGCTCCTGGAAATATAACTGCCGGTCTTGGAGTCAAGTGGAATCCTAAAACTTATTTCACAGCAACTCTTTCAGCTGCATCATGGCGAGGAGTTGTGGTACGTGATTCATCATTGAGAGCAAATTACGGATGGGATACATCGGATAAGGAGAAGATGGACAAGAAGATTCGTAATGAGTTTGGAGGTGATTTGACAATGGTGTTCCAGAAGGATATTATCAAGAATGTGAATCTATATACCCGTTTGCAGTTATTCTCAAACTACTTGCAGAGTCCTGCAAATGTTGATGTAAAGTGGGATGTTCAGTTTGTTCTTACTGTTAACAAATGGTTGTCAACCAATATCTCTACAAATATGATATATGATAATGATACAAAGACCATTGGAAAAAATGATGATGGCGAAGATGTTCTAAAAGGAGCTAAGGTTCAGTTTAAGGAGGCTTTGAGCATCGGATTTACGGTTAATTTCTAGTATAACATATTTAGAGCCATTATAGAAGCTGTCTAACAAGGCTACTTTGTTGTTTTACTTGCCCTTAAAATGCTCATTTACTCAGAGTAAACTGCGCTTTTTTGGGCTTCGCAAGCCTGAAATTAGTACTTGTTATACAACTTCTCAAACCAAAGGGGTGCCTAACAAACTTGTTGGACACCCCTTTGGTTGTATATTAGAATTTATATGTTTTACATATTGTCAACTACTGATTGATACAAGCGTATGCGCTCACCTAACCATTGTCTAAGTTGTGAGATTGAGGTGCTGTATGATTTGCTTATCGGCCAACGCTCAGCATCTCTCTGCATAGCAGCTTTTGAGTGTTTGTAGTTGTCGTCCATACGCTCCATTGCGTAGTTGTACATACCTTGTGAAACATTGTTCCAATAAGCTTTGAAATCAGTTTTATACTCTTCGTTAGCAAACATTCTGTCGAAGAAGTCGGTACCTCCATCCATCCTTTCTCCAGGATTTTCGCCGCACACCCAACTCTGATTTCCGAAGTATCCGTGATTCTCACCCCAATCGTACGCAAATCCTCCATCGAAGTCCCATACCGGACCCATTGCCCACATACCATTAGCGTGTCTGTGTATATACATACTACGTGGTGCAGGTAGCTCAACGTTGCGAGTCATCTCCTGGATGATAAAGAATGCCATATATGATTCAACATTCATACACTGTTTAAATGAGTCATAGTCGTAATCAATAATGATGCGCTCCAAATCTCCAAATTGTGAACGAATCTCTTGCAATTGCTCCCATGTTTGATCTTCCGGATGTTTTACACAGACCGGAATTGTTGAGTTAGAGTAGTTTACGTATATCTCCTCAGACAAGAAGTTGTCTGTGGCATCCGGACTTAGATTTGGACCATCGTCGCAATCCAAGCTTAGCAACAAACCACCTTGATCCTCTACGTCAACACGTTTTCCACCCTGCTGAATCTGCTCGGTCAACATATACAATCCGATGTACTCGTCATTCATATAAACCTCCACGAAACAGTAACTATTTGTATATGGCATCTCCATATAACGGGCCATATCAAATGCAACAGCATTCATCATGTTACTTGGGTCACGGTAGTTTGCCAAAAGAACGTAGCTCTTTCCCTTACCCAATCCAAGCAGAGACTCCTTTTTGCCCAATTTGATTCTGTATGGTTTCTTGTCATACCACAACCATGTTGAGTTTCCGCGTCCGCGAATAGAGTCAGACTCGGTAATTGTGGTGTAATCCTCGTACATATTCTTACCATCAATCTTTACCTGACATCCGATATAGTACTCTTTGGTTGTTACAGGAGTGTTGTTGTCGGTAGATATTCTTACAACTGGGATGGTGTATTCGCGGTTTACAACAAATTTTACAATCTTGCCGTCAAAACGCAAAGTAGTCTCGTCAGGGAAGTTCACCGCTGTTTTGTTGCTCTCAATCTCTTTACCTTCCATAGTAACCTTTCCTGCATAATCAAAGGTCGGGATAATCGCACTCAAGTCAACTTCAGGAACCGTTGTTGCTACAAATGAGTTGTCATTCTGCTTCTTGAAAACAATATCCTGGAACAGCCCCTCGTTATTGACTGCAGCAAATTTGAACTCTGTCAATCCGCTGATTTCAGCACTGTTTCCATCCCATCCAATTGATTTGTTGAAAGTGTATGCAGTTCCGCGTTTGAAATCCTTTCCATATGTCTCGATTGTGAAGTTTCCGAGCGAGGTTTCATATGTTACCTTTATAGCCTCGTTTGACATATCAGTCGGAAGCATAGCCAAGCGCAAACATGCAGTTGCTCCTGAAGGGATAGTTGTCCACTCTCCGCTGGCAGACACCTTAAGAGTTGTGGTAGTCTCGGTTGTTGCAACCTTCGCAAACTCCTCTGAAGCCGATGATAGTGTGATGTTTACCTCTCCTGCGATAGGAATGATACTATTCTCTGCTGTGATAGATACACCCTTCAATGTCATATCCTGGCTTGCATCGTTGGTAATCACAAAGTCGATGAATGATACAATATGGTGGAACTTAACTGTAATCTCGTCATTGCTCCATGTTGCAGGCTCGGCAACCAGCAAGTCATAGTCTCCCAATGCAGTCGCCTCAGCATCGCTCTGCTCAAAACTCTCGGGCATTGTTACTGCCACCTTGTGAATATCTGCAGCGGATGCATTGTATGGGAAAACTCCATAGAATGTTTTACCCTTCTCCCACTCAATGCCTTCGGTATCGCACTGTGCAACGGCACCACTTTCGCTATTGCTTACAGTAAAAGGAAGTGGAGTGGCGTCGTCTCCGTAGTATATTCCTAATTTGTCTCCATCTTTCCAGCTTACGCTATTCCCGCTGATAAGGGTTCTTGAACTCTGTGCATCTTTAAGCTCAAGTTGAAGAGTCGGGGTGTTACTTTCGTTTGAAAAGTGTGTCTCGGAGTCATCTTGACACGAGATGATTCCCAATGTCGCAACTCCTGCGGTAATGAATGTTAGGAATCGAGTTTTGAGTGTTTTCATTTTTTATGCAAATTTGTTGTGTGACCAATATTTCTGAATTGCAAAGGTATATAAAATATATAGTATTTTCAATAAAGAATGTAATAAAATAATAAAAGAGGGACAATCAATGCGATTGTCCCTCTAGTATTGCATATAGTGTGATGATTATGCTCTACCCATCCAGTTCCACCATCTTTTGCTAATAGCAGCCTTGTCTGAAATTCCGTATGTAGGTTTAACTCTAAAATCATATTTAGCCTTACGGATCTTATCTCCGGTGTATACGTAGTCAGTATTGATTGCCATTACGAAAACAACTCCATGTGCAGGTTTCTTACCTGTTATATCAATAACAGCCTGCTCTCCGTGGTTGAATGCCTCGGTGTAGTATGGAGTTCCATCCTCACCATTCCAGCATATCATGAAACGGGTATCTCCATCCTCACGGTACAAGTTAGAACCAGCGGTGCTTCTTGTTCCCTCGTAAAGAGGCTCTCCCTCAAATACCTCCTCAAACTTAAAGGCAATAGTGTCTCCGGCAACAGTGAATGGAATGATATTAGCTCCTGTCCATCCTGGCAATGTGTACTCGTCTGGATTGTACCATCCCTCTTCATCAACAGTAGTAGCTACGTATGGGTATGCTGTCCAGTTTTTCTGACTTCCTGCATATTCTGTTCTTTCTGGGCCAATGCTTGTTCCCCAGTTTGAACTATACATATTTCTAACTGCTCCAGTCCACTCTTCCATATCTGTCAAACACAAACGTGCACGATACTCCATTACCATACGTCTCATCTGCTCATCTCCGATGAAGTCCTCAATACGGTCAAGGATGTATCCTGAGAATCCCTCTTGCCAAATTTTGGCTACAGAGTATTTGCTCATAGCTACGCTCATGAATGTTGGGAATACGCTTGAGTATTGAGATCCTCCAATAAGATTACGAGTACACAAGCCATCGTTGTTTCCTTGAGCTGCAGGGCCTCCGAATGAGTTATCGGTTGTCAACCAACCTGAGTAGCACTCAATAGGCATAAATGGAGCCATGATAGAACCCATACACAAATATCCGAACTCTCCGTCAGTTTGTAGATCGTCGTATGTGAAGTCGCCGTTCTCAATACCCATCTCAATGTTCAACTGAGCCTGCAACCATGTGTTTGCACCCTCGTGGAACCAAGCCGCACTCTTACAGCCCGGGAGTGTTGCAAATACAGCGTGAATACCTTCGTGGATACATGCTCCGGTCTGGTATGAGTCTGCATATCTTGGGTCAAATGACTGAACAGGAACGTATGACAACAATACGCATGGGTAGCCGTTAAATGATGATTGCCATCCTCCTTGTGCAGTTGTATCTCTACCTTGTCCTCTCAATCCAGATTCGTGAAGAATGATTTGGTTTCTATAGCCATCTTTCTCAGTTGCGATTGGTGGCCATCCCATCTTCTCACGTAGGAAGTCAAATTGATAGTTGAACTCCTTAAGCATAGGCTCTACAGCGGTAAGAGTAACTGTGCTTCTTCTTACCGGACCTCCAACAAATGCCCAGCGGCGATCCTCTACAATCATAATTTGATCCTTCTCGTCAGGATTGCTTATGTATCTTCCGATAGGGAAAACTTGATCAGGCTCAGGCCACTCAACTCCTGCATTCTCCTCGGCGAAGTTGTAGTATGGAGCATTTGTATACTCAGGCCACTCACTCCATGTATTGGCAAATGTTAGATTTGGATTCTCTCCTTGGCTAACAACACATGTGGCAGTATCCCAATTTATGGTCTCGTTACCATTTTTAAAGATAATCCAAATTGAGCCAACGCGCTTCAAACTCTCATTCTCTGTAGCAGAAAATACAATTTCATGATCTGCAACGGCACGACCATTATCAACTACAGTAATCCACTCATCCTGTGGGCGGATCATGTATTGAACTCCGGTACTTGCAACAATAGTAAACTCTTGACTGTTGCAGTCAAGCTCAACTGTCAAAGTTTTAAGAACGTTTGTGTTCTCGCGTCCATCTTGAGTAATGGTAAAAGCAACCTCTTTTTCAGTCTCTCCAGAGATACTGATGGTCAATGTGCACACGCGAGGTGTTTTGCTCTCGTTGGTTGAGAGTTTTACGCACATAGTTCCGTCATCCTCAGTAGTAATAGAGTACCACTCCTCTGTCTCGTTACCTGAAACATTAAATGTAGCACCGGTTGAACTGATAAAGTGTAACTCTTGCTCTCCATTGGTAACATCAATAGCGTATGTCTCATTTGACATCGTATCAACGTTGATTGTTGGAGTGTCGAATACAGGTGGTTGTGGTGTTTGTGGATCATCAGGAGTACCCGGGATCTCGGTATTTCCACCTTGAGATGGTTTTGGAGTTTCGTCCTCAGAGTCCTCGCTACATGAGAAACACAACCCTAAACCTAATGAGCATGCCAATGCCCAAAGTAAAAATCTGTTGTTCATTTTGTTTTATTTTTAAAGTTTAATATCTTGTTAAAAGAAAAAACTCCTCATAATCGCACAAAAGTAATTAATTATTGGCATAAATCGTAAAACTCTTGAAAAAAAATACAAAATCGGATGGAGTTTACCATAGTTTTAACATTTGCCGGAATCCCTTTTCACAATATCCCCCTCTTTTAGGTATGTGTAATAGTTTCAAGGAGCTCCTCAAAGGAGTGTAGTAGTTTTGTTGTTTCACCATTTATCAATCTAAAATTGATGGGAGAATCAGCATAAAGTTTGAACTCTTGACTGCTATTTTCCTCCTCTGATTGCATTATTGTACATGCAAATCCAACTCTGTTAAGTGCATTCAGAGTCCAATGAAGAGTTGTTTTGTTACTTGCATATATAGCTATCTCTTTATTTCCATAAACAGTCGGATAGTATACTCCATGGTCATAGTCAAATTTTATATCACTACCGGGAAAAAGGTTCTCCATTTTGTGCTGAAGAATAATATCTTCAGTAGTTCCGTATATGATTCCCTGACCTTTTGTCAATAGCCACAGTTTATCTGCAAGAACCAATGCCTGGTCAATATCATGAGTTGATAGCAGAACAGCTCTGTTTTGTTCCGTTGCAATTTTGTGTAGTAGTTGCATAATCTCAATTCTGCTGACAACATCAAGGAAGGCGGTGGGTTCGTCAAGAATTATCAGTGGAGACTCTTGTACCAAAGCTTTGGCAATCATTGCTTTTTGACGTTCTCCATCTGATAGTTCAGCCACGTAACAGTCGGATTTATGTTCAATCCCAACACTCTTCATTGCCTGTTTTATAATTTCGTGATCTCGTTTCCCAAGTCTGCCAAAGAAACCTGTATGTGGCTGTCTACCGAGCGATATAAGCTCATAAACACTCAATCCTCCTGCAAATATCTTGTCTGTCAATACCACTCCTATCATAGTTGAACGTTCGCGTTCACTGTACTCACTTATGGGTTTTCCGTCAAGAAACAGTTGACCGTCAAGCGTCTGTTGGGCAGCCGAAAGGGTTCTGAGCAGGGTAGATTTACCGGCTCCGTTTGCTCCAAGCAGGCAGGTTAGTTCTCCAAGGTTTAGTTGAAAATTTAATTTCTGATGAACAACCTTTACCTTTTTACCTTCTTTGTAACCAATTTTCAGATTGGTAGCTTGTATTATTTGCTTCTTGCCCATTAGTTAAAGTATTGTATTTTGCGCTGATTGATAATCACGTAAATTATTACGGGTGCTCCAAAAATTGGGGTAATTGCATTGAGTGGTAATATTCCTGAGTTTCCGGGTATTGTGCACAACAGATTGCATAGCAGTGCAACTACAGATCCGCATAGAAGAGTTATGGGTAGCAGTTGATTATGATTTGATGTACCTAAAAGCAATCGTGCGATATGTGGAACTGCTAATCCGATAAAAGCAACAGGACCACAGAAGGCAGTGGTTGTGGCTGTCAATATCCCGGTTGCAAATAGCAGAAGATTTCTTGTCCTTTTGATATTTACTCCCAGGTTCTCGGCATATCTGTTTCCCAGTAGCATGGCATTAAGGGGTTTAATCAGCATAATAGCTATGAATATTCCAACAAATATTAGAAGTGAGAATAGTGGAAGTTGTGAGATTGACACCCCTCCAAAATTACCAAGTCCCCATATTGTGTATGAGTGTACCCCCTCGGCAGTGGAGAAGAAGTTTAAAAGAGATATAGCAGACGAGGTTATATAACCTATCATTATGCCTGCAATAAGAAGCATGATATTGCTTTTTATCATTGTAGATAGGAGGAGAATAATGGCCATAATTAGAAGAGCTCCCAATGTTGCACCTATTATGATAGACAAGAAACTTGAGAGGGTGAAACTTTGTGTGGAGATAACTCCTCCGCTCAGCATAATTATTATTGCAACTCCTAAACTTGCTCCAGAGTCGATACCTAAAATTGACGGACCGGCTAATGGGTTATTGAACGAGGTTTGAAGCATTAATCCCGAGCAAGCCAATGCTGCGCCACATAGTAGGGCGGTAATGGCTTGAGGAAGACGAGATTCCAGAATTATAAATCTCCAGCTCTCTCGCGAGGCCTCGCCACCAATTAATATATTTAGTGCTTCATCGATAGGTATATCTATAGAGCCAAAGAGTAGGTTTCCAACAAATAGTATTGCTGTAATTACTCCAAGCACCGCACCATATATTTTACCTTTGCTCCTCATTACTCTGCAAGTTTAGTATAATACTTCTGCTTATAGTTTACATCTATTTCAGGATAGAGTAGGAATATAATGTCTTTCAGCACCATATCCGGGTGGAATGGGAAATCCTCATAGTAGGTGGAGTAACTTGTGTTACAACCATATATACTTCTCTTTTTATATGGATTAAACTGTTTGTATGGCAAGTACTCCTCTGCAAGTTGCGAGTAGCTCTTATCCCCTTGTTGAAAGTAGCGTATAAGCCACACGTCCGACTCCTTTCCCTTTTCAAAAACCTCTTCGAATGCCATAGGAATGGAACCGCTTCCTGTGGTGTGGCTAAAAATGTAGTCGGCACCTGCATCGGTGAGCATTTTACAAATGCCACTCTCCCCTGCCGGAACATACCATGCCGACCCTGTCTTTAATCCATACATAACCTTTGGGCGTTTCGCATTTTTCGGAATTAACTGCTTTAAAGAGTTGTAGCTCTTCTCTACGCTCTTGAAAATAGAGTCTGCCACCTGTTCGCAACCAAACAGTGCTCCATAAAAATATATCCACTCAGCTCCTCCAAGTGCGCTAATCTCCATATAATCTGCACTCTCAATAATTGGAATTCCCAACTTATCCATTCTGCCGTGTCCGCCTCCGTTTTCGAATGGCGATAAAAGAATTGCGTCGGGGCTGAGTTCAATAATTTTCTCAATATCAGGATTTGTTCCTTTGCCGGCATCTATGATTCTGCCATTTTTATGGCGTTTATGGATTTCGGGAATATTCATATACTCAATTTCGCACACCCCTCCGATACTCTCAATAGCGCCAAGTTCAATGGCTAGTTTCGTGTGTATTGAGGTGAATGTCATGCAATTTTGTAGCGGAGTCCTTACAATGGTACCATTTGGTATGTTTGCTGGCATGGTTCCGCTCTTTGGAATCAGAACGTACCTTTGCAGTAGCTTTGTGGTGTCCCACGGGTTGCGTAGTTCTGCCACAGTGTAACCCTCTCCTTGTAGCAGTGTAAGGTTTTCTGCATAGTGTAGTGAAATAGTATCGAGCGAGGTTTCGTTGTTGTTACCTTGTCCGCCACCTTTGCAACTTAAAAGCAGAAGCACTCCAAGCGTGAATGTTATGCGAAATAGAAGTTTCATCCTTTCTCTATTCAGTGAAAATAACCTTTGATGGACAGTATCCTACTGTATATTCATGCTGGTAATCTCCCTGCTTGTTGAATACCTTAACAACTCCGTATTGACCCCATGGTGTGCAACATACGTATGCATCGCCATTATCAGGATTTACATTAATTGAGTTTGCACATGCATAGCCATCATATTTGAACTCTTCGAGATCGATAAAATCGTACTCGCTCTTGTTAACCAGATTGTATTTTACACACTTATGTGTTTCAGGAAGATAGTATTCACTATAAATGGCATATATATCATCGCCATATTGGCAAGCAAATGTTGCAGGCCACTCCTCGGTTATCATATCTGTTTCAGGATATATGCGTTGAAGGGTTGAATATGCCCAATCACTCTCGGGAATTGAGGCATCGCCCGCATAGTTTCCATTCGAGATTACATATACATATCCGTCGCTTCCTGTAAAGCAGGTTGAGTATGGATTTAGCGCTACACGAATCTCCTTAATCTTTGTAAAGGTGGCTATGTCAATAACAGCAACCTTGTTCCCTGAGCCGTAATTTGACAGGTTTACGTATAATTTGTTGTTCGCTACTGTAATAGCTTCTGGAACATCTCCTATATTCACTTTAGCCTCAATCTCTAATGTTGTAGTATCGATGCGTGATACAGTTCCGTCGTATGATGTGAAATAGACCTTGCCATTGTGTGCTGCCAGGTATCGAGGGTCAGAATCTATTATTATGTCATTGGGTAATATATCCGGATCAACATACAGGGAGTGCGATTTCAGAACTTTACAGCTCTTATCCATGATAACCACCTTTTCAGATGTGCTGACCGTACAGTAAAGCTTTGAGCCGTATAACAATAAATCCTGTCCTGAATCTCCCAACTTCTCACCGTTGGCATAGAAATACATATCATCGTTTATTACTCTGTGGTTTTCAAGGTCAATGTATTGAATTGACGCATTGTTCTCTCCCCAATAACCGCTACTCAACACGTATGCACCTTTGTTTGTTTGTGCTGAGGGGGCCGGAGCCGTTGGGGTTGGCTCAATCTTGTTGTCATCATCGCTACATGCAATAAGCAGTGCCATTGTTGCACATGCGATAGCCGAGTTTAAAAGTCTCTTGTTCATATTCTTAATTTAAATTTTGTAACTGATTGTTATATTGTAGTTTCTGCCCGGCATGGGGAAGAAACGGATAATCTCATAGTTCTTTCCGCCAAGGTTTCGGGCATCTGCCTGAATATATAGTGAGTGTCTGCCCATTTCGAACCTCTTCGAAAGATTTATGCTGTGGTCTGCGTATGGCTTGATGCGGTTGTCGGAAGAATTTTGCGCTTTGGCATATCGCTCTCCTGCCCAGGTAACATTGTAACCAATGGTAAGCCACGAAAACTCGAAATTGCAATTTCCTGCTCCAGAGTGTTTTGGTGTGTATGCAATCTGGTCTCTCCATAATGCACTTTTAGAGTTGGTAATATCCTCTGCTTGCATAAAGTTGTAGTTGGCGTTGAAGTGTGCCTTGCATTGAGGGAAAATTGAAACCTCGCCCCCGATATTTATATCTGCGCCAATAGTCTCAACCTTGCCAACATTCGACATTTGCCATACAAACATAGTAGGAATGGCAACAATCTTGTCCTTTACGCGATTATAATATATATCGGCCGATATGGTAAGATAGTCGTTCCCCTTACCAATATATTTGTGCCATGTGGTACCCAAATTGACCTGTTTGGTGCTCTCGGAACGTAATCGGGTGTTTCCGATAAGACGGTAATACAGGTCGTTGAATGTAGGTGCACGGAAAATATCTTTATATGAGGCCCTTATGCGCCATTCGCTCTGCTTTAATGGTTTCCAGCTCAAACTTACTGCCGGAGAGATACGTTTCCTGTCATCGGCAGCACTTCCAATCTTAACATTTTCGGTGATGTATGTGTTTAGAAGCGAGGCCGTAATCAAAAGATCGTTGCTCTTGAATTGTGCGGCAAGTGCAGTCAGATAGGTGTATCGCTCGGGATATTGACAATTCTTTAACGTTGTTGATAGATAATTGTAACTGAAATCCTGTGCCAATGATGCCGAGAACCCCCTGCCAAAGTTGTGCCATGCAACCACCGAGCCGTAGCTCTCGGTCTGCTTGAATCGATCGTCGGATTTGACGGCGGTTTGTCCATTTATATCTCTGCTCCACGAGTAGTTGAATTTGCCATTGGCCTTTAATTTCCATTTGCCATTAAAGCGGTTCTCGTAATTTATCTGAGCAAAATAGTTTTTGTCGTGCAATCTTTCAAATGAGTATGGGTTATCGTAAATCACACCGCCAGGAAGCCCGCGTTTTGAATGGTACAGATAAACCTTACCATTAAGTTCTTGATTGTCGTTAAGTTGTGAATAGAGGTTCAGCTCTCCACGATATGCCTGAATATCACTATTGTTGCGTTTCTCTTTAATCAACTTGTTGCCATTGTACATTTTGTAGGTGTAGTTTCCATCAGCACGCTGATAATCGGCATAGAGCGACATGGCAACTCTTTTGGTTAGTTTTTGTGAATATATGGCCGATGGATTAACCATTCCAAAGGAGCCGCCATTTATATTTACATCAATGTGGAAATTTTGCTCCTCGAACTTTGGGGCAGTGCTCCTGATGGTCAATACGCCTGCCGAAGCAAAAATCTTTGTGGGTTGGAAAATATCGTTTCCCTGTCCGATAGTCAACTCTAATTCAGAGATATTGCTGAATGAGAATCGTGAAAGGTCAACCTGGCCTGACTGGCAGTCGCTGACGGCAATACCATCGTAATTTACAGCGGTATGCTGAGCTCCTAAACTTCTTACAGATATAGTTTTGAGTCCGCCGATTCCTCCGTAATCTTTTACATTTACACCTGAAAGGTGCTTGACTGCATCGGAAATCTGGGTTGCTCCAACCCTTAGCATCTGCTCTTTATCTATCTTTTGTGTGGGCGAGGCTGCACTGATTGAGACACGGCGGTTCTGTCCCTGAATCTTTACTTCAGCAACCTCTTCGTGCTTTTTGATGATAGTGTCGTTATCTACGGTTTGTGCAAGCAAACCAGTTGACAACAGACAGTTAGCAATAACTAACAATAATTTGAATTTTTGCATGCCATTTGTGTTTAATCCTCTTTCGCGAAGGATAAAATTCAACGGTTTTAGAA
>JAGBFU010000060.1 GCA_017936285.1 Marinifilaceae bacterium
GCTTAGGACTGAACTTATGCTTTTTAGTCCCATTCCGTGTGCGTAACATCGTAAAATTTGCTTAATTTTGTTCATTGTAATTTTATTTTATTTCGACGCGTCAGCCAAAACGCAAATAAAATTACATAAAATCCCCTGGATATTTAAACAATACCAGGGGTCATTTTACTATCATATTGTAGGGGTCACTCTTAATTTAGATTTAAGGGGTCAGCCGACGCTGCTTCGCGAGGCCCAAAAACATCAAATTTTCCAGTAGAGTATATAACCAAGAGATCGATCAATCTGGTTCAATATGCAGTTATTGCCTGTTCTTTACTATTGTTCTATGTTTTACTCCTTGCCTTTACTGAATTTTTAGGATTTGGATTCTCATATATTCTGGCTACATTGATGACAATCACAGCATTAACACTCTATTTCAGGGGCATTTTGAAGAGTAAGTCAGCGAATTTGTTGGGTGTATTTCTGATTCTGGTATATTGCGTGAACTATTTGTTATTGGGTATGGCTACTTATGCACTTCTTGCAGGCTCATTAGTGATTTTTGCTCTGTTGTCGGTTGTGATGTATATGACAACCAATTCAAACAAAAAGAGTTGATAGTAAAGTGAGTGGATGCTCCCGAAGGTTGCAAATACCCTCGGGAGCAATTCCTTTTTTAAAGAGTCATTGTTATATCAATAGTGGTAATTTATTTTGATTGTAGTAAAAAGTCTGTTTTGTTTGTTATCTTTGCGTGATATATGTTTTGGTAATGAGTAATACAGGAGATAGAGAGATACTTTGGAATGCGAATTTTGTGAAGATGTGTATTGGCAACTTCATAATCTTTTTTGCATTCTATCTGTTAATGCCGCTTTTGCCACTCTTTTTGAAGGATGTGTTTAGTGCCGATAAGCAGACTATAGGTTTGGTACTGTCCGGATATACTATAGTAGCATTGTGCACAAGACTGTTTAGCGGGTATATCGTAGATACTTTCCCAAGGAAGATAGTGCTGATGGTGTGTCATTTCCTCTTTTCAGTACTCTTTTTGGGCTATTTTATAACAGGATCGCTTTTGATTTTTGCAATAATCCGTACTCTGCATGGTGCTCCATTTGGTGCAGTTACCGTGGCGAATAGTACTGTTGCGATTGATGTTTTATACCCATCGCGAAGGGCTGAAGGAATTGGTTATTATGGACTTGGTAATAATCTGGCTATGGCTACAGCTCCGGTGGTTGCAATGTTTATGTATGATGCCAGAATAGAGTTCGAGTATATCTTTCTGACTGCTTTTTTAGTGGCGATGTCGGGTTTTGTCCTGGTTTCAACAATCAAGTTGCGTTGTGGTAGGGGTAGTGCCTCGCCCGAAAACAAGAGTGTTCCCAATGAGAGTGATCAAAGAGCGGAGTGTAATAAGAGAACCAAGGAGCCAATATCGCTTGACCGTTTCTTTTTGAGTAACGGATGGCGCCAAGGGGTTATGTTGGCATTTTTTGCTGTATCGTATGGCATTTTGATGACCTATCTGGCAATCTATGGCAAAGAGGAACTGGGAATTACAGGTGGCACGGGTGCATTTTACATGGTGATGGCTGCCGGCTTGATTCTTTCCCGTTTAGTGGGTGGAAGAAATCTGCGTAAGGGTAAGATTGCTTTAAATGTTGCGGTAGGAGTGGTGTTGGCGATGATCGGTTATCTGCTTTTTGTGGCAGTAAAGAACTATTATGGCTATTATGGAGCGGCCTTGATAATCGGTTTGGGTAACGGGCATCTCTTCCCCGGTCTGCAGACAATGTTTATTAATCTGGCTCCCCATTCGAAACGAGGAACTGCAAATTCCACTTTTTTGACATCTTGGGATGTTGGTATCGGCTGTGGTGTCATTGCAGGTGGTTTTCTGGCCGATGTGTATGGATATGAGACAGCCTTCTGGGGTGCATTTATTGCTAATGCCATAGGGGTTATTTACTATTTTGCAAGTGTACGAGCTGCTTATGAACGTTTAAAATTGAGATGATGAGTATTATTGATAATATAAAGATGTGGCTTATAGCTGCCCGCCCAAGGACATTGACTGCTTCTGTTTCTCCGGTGTTGGTCGGCGTGGCATTGGCATATAGCAAGGGTGTAGTCAATGTTCCTTTGTCGATACTTATTTTGCTTGTTGCTCTATTGGCACAGATTGCATCCAATTATGCAAATGACTATTTTGACTTTATAAATGGTGTTGATACCAATGAGCGAAGAGGCCCGGAACGAGCAGTCGCAAAGGGATGGGTTACTCCAAAAGCCATGTTGACGGCAACAGTGGTTGTAACTCTTTGTGCGGCGGTACTTGGTATTACTGTAGTTTCACTTACCTCGTGGTGGCTGATAGTGCTTGGTATTTTTATAATAATCGGAGTTTTTGCATATTCGGCAGGGCCCTATCCATTGTCATCAAATGGTTTGGGCGATGTCGCAGTGATGCTCTTTTACGGTATAATTCCGGTCTGTGGAACTATTTTTGCTCTGACCGGAGATTTGACGATGCGAGGATTTCTGTTGTCGTTGTCGATGGGGTTTGTTGCTATGAATGTGCTTGTTGTCAATAATTATCGTGATTATGAGAGTGACAGGAGTACAAATAAAATTACCTCTATAGTAAAGTATGGCGAGGGATTTGGAGAGATGCTCTATATTTTCTGTGCAGCTTCGGCTCTTATCTCTGCAGTGCTTGGAATTTGTATTATCGATTCTACGGGCGAGGATATAGTGGCTAATACCGATAATTTTCTCTCAATGGTTGGAGGTGGCGGTATCGGCTCTTTTTCCGATATCTATATGTCAAACAAATTCTGGCTGGCTGTATTTGTTGTGGAGTTTGCTGTATTACAATATATTGCATGGCAGAAAATGAGAAATGGACGTGGCGAGGCCGAACAGTTGAATAGTGTGCTTGCTTTAACTGCTCGTAATGTCTTTATTTGGGCAATATTTTTGACAATCATTCTTGTAATGTAGTGGTATGATTAAGATAGTAGGAGTAACCAAGAGTTACGGAGATTTACAGGTGTTAAAGGGTATAGATCTGGTTATCCCGGATAATAAGGTTGTTGCGATTGTCGGTGCAAGTGGTGCCGGTAAGAGTACATTGTTACATATTTTGGGCACATTGGATATGCCCGATTCGGGTAGCGTTGAATATGATGACAATATTGTGACCTCGCTCAAAGGGGATAAATTATCAAAATTCAGAAATGGAAATATCGGGTTCGTTTTTCAATTTCACCATCTTCTGCCCGAGTTTACTGCATGGGAGAATGTTGCAATGCCTGCATGGATTGCCGGGCGAGGACGCAAAGAGGGGGAGCGTATGGCACGTGAACTGCTGAAGCATCTTGGCTTGGAGCAAAGAGCAGAGCATAAGCCGAGTGAGTTGTCGGGAGGTGAGCAACAACGAGTAGCTATTGCAAGAGCGTTAATCAATGGCCCCAAGGTGGTGTTGGCTGATGAGCCTTCCGGTAATCTGGATACGGAAACCAAACGTGATTTGCATGACCTTTTCTTTAAATTGCGCGATGAACTGGGGCAGACTTTTGTCATTGTAACGCACGATATGGAGTTGGCAAGCAGTGCCGATATCTGTTTAAGAATGAAGGATGGAATAATTGAGAATAATTTGTAATTACGACCTTTTTCCACTAATTTCGCAACCGATTTTTGAAAATTAATTTTTATAGCGATGAAATACACAGAAGAGATTGACAAAGTAAGCTATTGCTTTGGATTGAGCATAGCAAGCAATTTGATGCAGGCAGGAGTTAAGACAATTAATATTGAGGCTTTTACTGATGCGTTGACAACAGCGTATGCAGGCCAGATGCCCGAGATTACACCAGAGGAGGCTAACAAGATTCTTCAGGACTACTTTACCAATATGCAGGCAGCTATGGGGGCTGAGGCTTTGGAGCGTGGTTTGAAGTTCCTTGAGGAGAACAAGAGCAAAGAGGGTGTAGTAGTATTGCCAAGCGGATTGCAGTATAAAGTTCTTACCGAGGGTAACGGAGAGAAACCTACAGCCAAGCAAACCGTATCATGTCATTATGAGGGACGTTTGATTGATGGTACTGTATTCGACTCTTCATATCGTCGTGGCGAGCCTGCAGAGTTCCCGGTAAACGGAGTGATTGCAGGATGGGTTGAGGCATTGCAGTTGATGCCTGTAGGTTCTAAGTGGCAACTATATATTCCAAGCGAGTTGGCATACGGCCCTCACGGAGCCGGTGCATCTATCGGACCTAATGAGACATTGATTTTCGATGTTGAGTTGTTGGGTATAAAATAAGTATTAAATTTATAATAGATCAGACAATGAAGAAATTTTTAATGATGGCTGCTATTGCAGTTGCTGCAGTAAGCTGTACATGCGAGCCTAAGGGAGTTACTGTTGATGCAATGAAGAATCAAGAGGATAGTGCAGCATTCTATATTGGTTATAGCATGGGAATGCAGATGCAATCTTTGGGTATAGCATCTGAGAATCCTAACTATTCTGCAATTGCAGAGGGTGTGAAAGCTGCATTGGATGGACAGTTGGTTGATGTTAATCAGATGAACTTCTTTATGAATACATACATCCAGAATATGCGCGAGAAGGCGGCTCTTGAGGCAGAGGCAGCTGAGAAACAGTACTTTGCAGAGTTGGTAAAGAGTAACGATTCTGTTCAGGAGCTGAGCGATGGTATCTACTATAAGGTTATCACAATGGGTGAGGGTGAGAAACCAGGTGCTACCGATGTTGTTACTGTTCACTATCGTGGAACATTGACCGACGGAACTCAGTTCGATTCATCATACGATCGCGGTGAGACAATCGAGTTCCCATTGGATAGAGTAATCAAAGGTTGGGGTATCGCTTTGCAGCAGATGCCTGTAGGTTCAAAGTGGGTTATCTATATCCCTAGCAAGTTGGCATACGGCACTCAGGGTGCAGGTGGACTTATCGGACCTAACGAGACCTTGATTTTCGAGGTTGAGATGTTTGATTTCAAACCAGCAGAAAAGTAATATGAATTACGAAGTAACAGGAAAGTTAATTCTAAAGGAGGATATTCAGCAGGTAACAGCCTCTTTTCAGAAGAGAGATTTTGTTATTGAGGTTGAGAATGAGCGTAACCCTCAGTGGAATGACTTTATCAAGGTTCAGTTGACTCAGGACAGATGCGATTTGTTGCAGAACGTTGCTGAGGGCGAGTTGATAAAGGTGCATTTCAATTTGCGTGGACGTAAGTGGGAGAAGGATGGTAAGGTATCATATTTTACCAATCTTGAGGGATGGAGAATTGAGAAAGTTACCCCCGAAGCCGCTGTCCCTGCAATGCCGGAGTACAAGCCCGAGGATATTCCTCCAATAGAAGAGTCGAATGATGACCTTCCATTCTAATCAATAGAGATATAATTCATAAGTGGAGATTTGTTTAGGCGAATCTCCACTTTTTTGTTTTATATGTTTTTTTGTCTATTTTTGTGAAAACATAACAATAAAATAGATTCGATATGAAATTTCGACAATTTCTCTCTAATTATGCATTGATAGCGTTCATGGCGCTATGCTTTGCATGCGCCCCAACACAACAACCATCCCGTCAGAGTTTTATAACTGGAAAACCAGCTGAAAATGTTGGTGTAAGCACTCTGCGTATGGAAAGAGTGGATTCGATCTGTAAATTGTGGATTGAGAACGGGACATTGCCACATGCAACAGCAATGGTTGTTCGTAAAGGCCAGGTGGTTTTCCATGAGGCATACGGATGGAGAGATATGGATAAGCAGATTCCGATGCAAAAGGATGATATTTTCCGTAATGCATCGCAGTCAAAAGCAATAACAAGTGTTGCTTTGATGACCCTGTATGAGCAAGGAAAGTTTGGATTGGATGATCCGATTTCTACCTATATTCCTGAGTTTAAGAATCCGCAGGTATTGGATAAGATGGAGGCTGATGGAAGAACCTATACATCGCATCCGGCGCGTCGTGAAATAACGTTCCGTGATCTATTGACACATCGTTCAGGTATAAGTTATGCAACTCTGTGGGGACATCCGACCTATACTCTGTGTAAAGATTTGAATATCCCCAATATTACAAGTACCGACTCTATAACCATAGGTGAGGCTGTCAAGTTGTATGCCAAAGTTCCACTCGAGGCAGAACCGGGTGAGCGTTGGATCTATGGTTGGAATCTTGATATTGCCGGTTATTTAATTGAGATTTTATCGGGAATGTCATTTGATGATTATTTAAGAACCACTATCTTTGAACCTCTCGGAATGAAGGATACATATTTCTTCCTGCCGGACGAAAAGAGTGACAGATTGGTAACAATCTATAATAAACGTGGTCCTAAAGGGAAGATTGTACGTTGCGACAACGAGTTTTATCAAACATATCCTATAAGCGGAGCAAAAACTTATTTCTCAGGTGGTGGTGGTTTGTGTGGAACAATTGAGGATTATGCCAAATTCTGTCAAATGATGCTGAATGGAGGTTCTTTTAACGGTCATCAGATTCTGGGCAGAAAGAGTGTAGAGTTGATGACAAAGAATCAAATGGGAACAGGCGATGATGGCTGGGGATGGAGTTTAGGTTTTGAAGTTGTAGGCAAGAACAAGGAGTATGAAACACTTGCATCGGCAGGTTCATATTTCTGGAGTGGAATGTTTAAGACTTTCTACCATATTGATCCTAAAGAGGATATGGCAATTCTCTTCTATTTCAATGCTTTGGATTTCTATGATCCGGGCTTGTTCGAGAAGTTCAAATTAATGGTGTATCAAACAATCGTTGACTAATTAATAAAGGAATCTTGTTTAAAACAAAATGTAGTATGAAAAAGATTTTGTGTCTGCTGTGTGGAGTGCTTTCAGTGTTGATGGTGAAGGCGCAGGATTTAGGAATTACATACAAACAGGAGCTCTTTCAATTTAAGGAGGATGTATGTAAACTTACCGTAAAGATTAACTATTGGGATCGTGAAACCTGGACCTACTGGTATGATACCAATGGAAACGTAGTACGTTACTACGCACAAAAGTTCAAGGGAGCTAATCAACCTGTAAGTTACGAGATGGTTACATTGACCCCTGAGGGCAAAATGTTGACATCGGCAGTAACAACATTTGAAAATGGTAAACAGATCGGTGTAAAACGAGACACTTGCAAGGAGTATAACGGAGGAGCGACAATCGAGATACCTCGCCCGAAACTTGAAACAGCATACTATCAAGTGCCAGGTAAAAAGGATAAGCGGGGTAACTGGTTGCAGGTGTCACGCTCATATGGAAATTATAGTGAGATAATTTCGCGCGAGTTTGCATATCACTCTTCAATGCCCAATTCGGTAAAAGCCGAGTTCGAGGATATTGCCAATGTGAATAGCTCTGTCAGAAGTTATTTTGAGCACAAAGCCCAAATTGAGGCTCAACAAAAAGCTGCAGATGAGAGGGGAATGGCCTATGCCGGTTTGGTTGGAAGTGTAGTGGCGTTGCTTCTATTCTTGTGGGTATTTATGAGTATCAGAAATACTTTGACATACCGCAATACTGAAAAGAGCAAATCAAAATCAAAGGCAATGCCTAAAATTAATTCCAAAGATCCCGAGGCGGCCAGGATTGAATATATGTACAACCAATGGATGAACTATAGTGTAACAGAACAGATTGAAAAAGATCTGAAAAAATCTCCAAGGTTAGGAGGTAATCTGGCCTACAATAAACATCCCAAGTCAGTATATTGGAAGGTATTACTGGCAATCTTTATGTGGCCGTGGTTAATGGCAGGTCTGGCAGGTGCCGGTAACGAGGAGACTCCTGCTTTTATCCTTGTAATTGGTGGAATCATAGCCTTGTTCGCAATTGTTATTGCCGGTTGGTGGCTGATAAAAGGTATGAGATATATCTCTATGAATATGGTGCTTAATAAAAATCTCTCAAATAGCACTATTACCACATTTATGTTGCTTATGGTTGCCGCAACTTCATTCTTTGGAGTCTATCCGCTATTAAGTGCTTATATGTGGCCGATTATTGCCGCTCTGTTGACTTTTGTGGCTGCATGCTTGTATTATGCTTTTGTCATAGCGGGATTGCTTACAGGACGTTGCCCCAATTGTCATGCCTATTTTGAGACACTCTCTTTGGGACAGGAGAGTCGAGGTCTTCAGATTGAGAGAAGCAAAGAGAGCTCTTCGACATCTAAAGGTGATTACACTCTAACCAAAACTTATGAGCGTGAGAAGACCTATGAGAAGTATGTTACACTATACAGATGTGAAACCTGTGGACATAGATGGGAAACCAAGCACCGAAGATTGATAGGAGATAAGAGTAGATTGATAGATGCAGATCTTAGTTAAGTAGAATTGGTCTGAATATTATTGTTTATTTATCTGCTCACATTGATTTTAAACAGTTTCTAAATTTAATTTGCTTACATATAGTGAATTTAAATTAAAAATTGTAAATTTGTGAGATTTGAATTTTAAAGAGAATTAATTAAACCTTAAAATATTGATATTTATGGAACAAGATGAGTTGATTAAGTATGTTACCGAAAAGGCTAACAAATGGCTTACTCCTGCTTATGATGCTGAGACACAGGCAGAAATAAGAAGAATGTTGGATAATGAGGATAAGACCGATTTGATTGAGGCATTCTACAAGGACTTGGAGTTTGGTACCGGTGGATTGCGCGGAATTATGGGAGTTGGTAGCAACCGTATGAATATCTATACCGTTGGTGCTGCAACACAAGGTTTGGCAAACTACTTGAATAAGAATTTCAAAGAGCTTGAGCAGATCTCTGTATGTATAGGATATGATTGCCGTAACAATAGCGATCTTTTTGCTAAAATCTCGGCTGATATCTTCTCTGCAAACGGAATTAAGGTTTACTTGTTCGAGGATATGCGTCCAACCCCTGAAATGTCATTTGCAATTCGTCACTTAGGATGTCAGAGCGGTATTATCCTTACAGCATCGCACAACCCAAAAGAGTATAACGGATACAAGGCTTATTGGGAGGATGGTGCCCAGGTATTGGCTCCACACGATAAGGGAATCATTGACGAGGTTAATAAGATTGCCTCTGCAGCGGATATCAAATTCGAGGGTAATCCAGACCTGATTCAGATTATTGGCGAGGATGTTGACAGCGTTTATCTGGATATGGTTCATGGAATCTCTATTGATCCTGCAGTGATTGAGCGTCAGAAGGATTTGAGCATTGTATATACTCCTATCCATGGAACAGGAATGAAATTGGTTCCACGTGCGTTAAAGCAGTGGGGATTCGAGAATGTTCACTGTGTGGAGGAGCAGATGGTTAAGAGTGGTGACTTCCCAACAGTAATATCTCCAAACCCAGAGAATGCCGAGGCATTGTCAATGGCAATCAATCTGGCAAAGAGTATTGATGCAGATATCGTAATGGCAACCGATCCTGATGCAGACCGTGTAGGAATGGCTTGTAAGAACGATAAGGGAGAGTGGGTACTTATCAATGGTAACCAGACCTGTTTGATCTTCTTGTACTACATCATCAAGAATCGTATTGCAACAGGTAAGATGCAACCAACAGACTTCTGTGTCAAGACTATTGTTACTACTGAACTTATCAAGACAGTTGCTGATAAAAACAATATTGAGATGCGCGACTGTTACACCGGATTCAAGTGGATTGCTCGTGAAATTCGTTTGAGCGAGGGCAAACAGCAGTACATTGGTGGTGGTGAGGAGAGTTATGGCTTCCTTGCTGAGGACTTTGTACGTGACAAGGATGCTGTATCAGCTTGTACATTGCTGGCAGAGATTTGCGCATGGGCTAAGGATCAGGGTAAGACATTGTACGATGTATTGATGGAGATCTATGTTGAGTATGGCTTCTCAAAAGAGGTAACAGTTAATGTTGTAAAACCTGGTAAGAGCGGTGCTGACGAGATAAAGGCAATGATGAAGGAGTTCCAGGCTAATCCTCCAAAGGAGATTGGTGGTTCAAAGGTTGCTTTGGTTAAGGACTATACATGCTTGAAGGCTACAGATGCAGAGGGCAATGTAACAGATATCGTAATGCCTGAGACAAGTAACGCATTGCAGTTCTTTACTGAGGATGGAACAAAGATCTCTGTTCGTCCTTCAGGAACCGAGCCAAAGATTAAGTTCTATATCGAGGTTAAGGGTGAGATGTGTTGTGCTGAGGCATTTGACCAGGCAAATGCAGCTGCTCTTCAAAAGATTGAGGCGGTTAAACAGTCATTGGGAATTTAAGAATTTCTTAATGAACTATTTATAATATGATGTATGAGGGTGGAGCGGATACCATTCCGTTCTGCCCTTATTCATAATATTCCATCACAATAAGGATTAAGATTAGTATAAATATATTGTTTCTGCAGGAGAGATAGGACTCCTTAGGGAGTTTTTCCATTACAATAAGGATTAAGACGACTGAGCCTTTGGAGTTTGAGTTACATCAACACCATGCTCATCTTGAGCAATTCCACCACAATAAGGATTAAGACCCGGTGTCTTTGATTGTTACGGTTGCATAACGTAAATCTCATAGAGTATCTTCCATAACAATAAGGATTAAGACTCAACAGCCGTTGTTTTGTATTGTATAGCCATAATTGCCTCATAGAGTATCTTCCATAACAATAAGGATTAAGACTGTTGCGGGAGTGTAATGTTAAATTTTATTTACACTATAGGAATTATAAAAACTGTTTGCTATTTTTACAAAAGTTTGATAACGTTTCCGGTAATAAATATTTAAATCTAGAATTATATGAGCGTAAACTATGTTAATACATTGATTGTAAGATTTAAGAATGAGATATACCGTAATGAGATTCCGTTATTAAGGGGCGCAGTATTAAAAGCAGTGGGTGATGATGTAGAACTTATTTTTCACAATCACACTGGCGATAATACCTTTAGGTATAAATATCCTCTTATTCAATATAAACGCATAAATAAAAAGGCTGCAATCTTTTGTATTGGTCAGGGGGTTGAGGTTATTGGACAATTTTTTGCCTCACAGAATTTTAATCTTTTGCTTGGAGAACGGGAAATAAATCTGGAAGTAGAATCTGTTATTCCAAAAAGAATTTTAGTTCAGACATGGGATTCAGAGTTCCGTTATAGAGTAAGAAATTGGATTGCCTTAAATTCCGAGAATTATACAAAATACAAGTCAATAGAGAGTATTGGCGAACAAATCTCTTTTCTTGAAAATATTCTGATAGGTAACTTGCTTTCGTTTGCTAAAGGTATGGACATTACCATAGAAAAAGAGATAACGTGTAAACTGACAAGTATGGAAACGCCTAAAATAGTAACAGCAAAGGGAGTCAAAATGTTAGCCTTTGATGTGGAATTTAAGACCAACTTATCTATTCCCGATTATATGGGAATAGGAAAGCATGTCAGTCTTGGTTACGGGACTGTTGTGAGAAATTATGATAAAACAGTAAAATAATTATACAATATGGATTCGATACGTGAGCATATCTATCTGGCTGCACTGCTACATGATATTGGTAAATTCTACCAAAGGGCAGATACTGGCCAAGTAAAAGATAGTCTGTTTTTAAATCAATATTGTAAAGATGAATCAACATTTTGTCCTTTAGGAAGCGATGGGAAATATGCCCATAAACATGTTTTATGGACTGCACAATTTATAGATGACTTCTCTGAGGTTTTCAAAAGACTACTGAGCAATTTTGATTCGAATTTTGAAAAGAGTGATAGTTTGATTAGTATAGCTGCTGGACATCATCTGAAGGCAGATCGATTATCAGAGTGCGCAAAAATAATCAAGGAGGCAGATTCGCTCTCTTTTGGAATGGATAGTAGTGGGGATGAAGCATTGAAAGATTCTTTGGATGAAACGGAAAGTTCATGGGAATCTTTTAATAAAAAAAGGTTGATACCAATTCTACAAACTATCTCATTGGATAAAAATAGGAATCAGGAACAGTGGTTACATATACCGGTAGGAAAATTGAAATTAGATAGGTCAACTTTCCCCAAAGATAATTATGATAGTGCTCCTGATTATAAGTCTCTATGGCGTGATTTTGTTAGCGAATTCAAACTTATACACGCTGAAACTTATAGATCCTTTTCGGAAACATTTTTTAATTTGTTGTATAAATACTGTTCAACTATACCGGCAAGTACAATAAATTTTCCGGACGTTTCATTGTATGATCATTTAAAAACAACGGCAGCAATTGCAGTTTGTTTATACGATTATCAACAGGAATCAAATAATAAATCGAAGAATCCATTTCTCCTTATTGGAGCTGATTTTAGTGGCATACAAACGTATATTTACCAGATTGTATCAAAATATGCAGGTAAGAATCTTAAGGGACGCTCATTTTATCTGCGTCTATTGTCAGATGCAATTGTTCGATACCTTTTAAAGGAGTTGGATTTGTATCAAGCTAATGTAATATATAATTCCGGTGGTGGTTTTTATATATTAGCCCCCAATACATTAAATGTAAGAACAAAGCTACACAAGGCTATTCAAGAGATTGAACATAGGTTATTTGAAACACATGGAACATTGTTGTATGTTGCTCTGGATTGGATAGAGATGTCAAGAGAATCCCTAATGCATGCTGATGGAGATTCTATTGGAAAGGTATGGGGTGAGTTGTTTGCTCGCCGAAATAAAAAGAAAGCAACCAAGTTCTCGACTTTGATTCAAACTAAATATGCTTCCTTCTTTGAACCAATAATGTATGGTGGAGATGCAAAATGTGATAGTATAACAGGTGAGGAGTTATTGTCTGATGAAGAGGCATTGCATGTAGGAGATTTGATTCTAAAAAAGATAACTGCGGAGCAGATAACTTTAGGAAAGAAACTCAGAGAGACCAATTTGATAATTGTTAAATATGGAGATCCAATAGAATATTTGGAAAAATATACCCACATCGCTCCTCTTTCTTTGGGATTTACATACTACATTCTTAATCGAAGTGAATTTGAGAATATAAAGGATAGAATGAAAACTTCCGCAGAGGGTGTAACCATATTGACATTAAATGGTAAGAAAGGAGATTCTGATTTCATTCATTCTATAAATGGAGGGAATATTGTATATTCACTAGAGTTTTATGGAGGTAACGAGTTAGTTGATAAGAGTATCCCTACTTTTGAAGAGATGTGTGAAAATAGTGAGTTTTCAAGGATGGGGGTGTTGCGTATGGATGTTGATAATTTAGGTTTAATATTCCAGCAGGGTATTCCTGCAGAACGTGCAACTTTGTCGCGTTATTCGGCTTTAAGTCGCTCCTTCGACTATTTCTTTTCAGGTTACATAAATACTATATGGCAAGAGATTGCCCCCAGGCAAACCTTTATAGTATATAGCGGTGGAGATGATCTGTTTATTGTTGGTAGTTGGGATAAGACAATAGAGTTAGCGGAACGAATTAAAGATGATTTTGCCGCCTTTGCTTGTTACAATCCAGCTTTCTCCTTATCAGGTGGAGTTGCAATTCTATCTCCGTCTTATCCGATAATGAAAGGAGCAGAGGAGAGCGCTGAAGAGGAGAGTAAGGCTAAAGGACACCAGTGTAACGGGTATAAAAAAAGTGCAATATCTTTTATGAAAATGGCGTTAAATTGGGACTTTGAGTTTAATGCTGTCAAACACCTGAAATCTAATATGGTGAGTTTGCTTAAGACAAAAATAATGCCTAAGTCTTTCATTTCAAAATTGTTAAAACACTATGCGAATGCAGAGATAAAGGAGCATAAGATAACCAATTATAAAACCTATTGGATGTTAACCTACGATTTAAGTAGGATGAAAAGCAGGTACGATAAACAGAAATCGATTAATATTTTAATTGATAATTGTTTAAATGAGATTTGTAACAATACCCAAACTCGACTGAATGGGGAAAAGATATTGTCAGATTATCATCCTATTGAGTTGTGGGCATTTGCAGCAAGATGGGCAGAGTTAGAGTACAGAACAGGAAAAAAACAAATATAATTATACTATCATGGAAGAGAGACGGTATAAAGGTTATTCCGGTAATCCCAAAAATAGAAATGTTGATAATAAAGGGAATGCTAAACAGGATAAGGTAAAGCCGAGTGCAGAAAATAAATTTGCATTATTGGGTTATAATAGAGAGTGGTTAACGAAAGGGGCTACACCGGAAATGGTTACGTTTGCTGAGGAAGCTGGCAAATTTATGGCTAAGAATAATTTAACCAATTCTAAAATACGTAGTATATATGGGGAAATTAAGAGAATTCAGATGGGAGATTTCGATAGAGAAGAGTCCTCGTTTTATCTTTTAAAACCCAAAGTAGCTTACGCTCTTGGCCGTGATGAGAAGAATGAGGGATTAAAACTCTTTAAACTCATTTTCGATAAATGCTTTCCTGATGTTAATAAGCTGACTTACAAAAATTTTTGTAATCTTATCGAAGCGATATTAGCGTATCATAAGGCTTATGGAGGAAGAGATTAATATGTTTAACCACAAAAGAGAGTAATTATGACATCGATAAAATTAATTAAGAAGATTGTTTATTGTGGCTTTGTTGAGTTGAAAAGCGGCTTGCATATAGGAGGAACTAATACTGCTTTAAATATTGGTGGTCCAGATAAGTTTGTAGTTCGTAACCCTATTACCAATATACCATATATTCCAGGAAGTTCTTTAAAAGGCAAGATGAGAGCTTTGGTTGAGATATATAATGGCGAGTCTGCAGAGGGCAAGCCGACAACGAATATTAATCACAAGGCAGGAGCTTTGTTCGGTGTTTCTAATGATACAAAAAATGGACACCCCTCTCGTTTAATTGTACGTGATGCAGATTTAGATACATCGTCATGTGATTTTAGCAATACCGACTTGCCCTATACAGAGAGTAAAACAGAGGTCGCTATTGATCGTGTGACAGCTAAAGCCAATCCCCGAACTTTTGAACGAGTTCCTGCGGGTGCTAAATTTAAATTAAATATGGTGCTGAATATCTTTGAAGGTGAAGATGAAGCACAGTTAAGAGCTACCTTAAAACAGGCTATTGAATTGTTGGAAGATGACTATTTAGGCGGACAGGGTTCACGTGGTTATGGTCAGGTGAAGATTGATATAGATTTGGATAATCCTGAGATAAAGGTTTATTGATATGGCGGAATATATAGTAGTTAAAATGAAGGAGATGACACCTTTACATATAGGTACGGGAAGGGAGAATTATGATTTCTCGTCATCAACTCTTCATAGCGACACAATCTCTTCTGCTTTGGCTGCGATAAGGGTTAAATATGGGAATGGAAAGAATATAGAGGAATTTATGAACTCTTTTTGTATCAGTTCTGCATTTCCATATATTGGAGACTCTTTTTTCTTGCCAAGACCATTGGGTGAGTTGAAAATAAAGATTGCAGATTGTCCGGAATACACCTCTCGAAAAAGATTGAAATCCATTAAGTATATAGAGCTATCATTATGGAAAGAGATTGTTCAAGGTAATTCAATTGCAATAAAAAGTAATCAACTTGTAAATGGCTTTTTAATGCCTGAACAGAGGGAGTTTGAGGTGCCATCTATTTCTCAGGTAAACCAGAGAGTTTCTGTCCCACGGGATGACAATGGAAAGACAACTCCTTTCTTTTTTGATTGGACCTATTTTAATGATAATGCAGGGTTATATTGTTTATTAAATTCTGATGATATAATAAAGGAGGAGATATTAAGTCTATTTACTTTATTAGGTGAAACAGGAATAGGTACAGATAAGAATATTGGCGGAGGCAAGTTTTCCGTTAGTGTTGATGAGATGACACTACCTGATTTTGATTCAAATTCATCAATGTTACTATCGCTATATATTCCAACTGAAGATGAAATCACCTTTAATATTGATTTAGAGGCTTCGAGATATGATTTATTGCTTCGTGGAGGTTATATGGCTGGCAGTTCAATAAATGATTTTGGACACTTGCATAAAAAGTCAATATTTATGTTTGATGTTGGTTCAATTTTTGTCCATTCAAACCCACTAAAAGGAAAAATAGTGGATTTGCAGCCAATAGATTATCACGATACACGAATGCATCCGGTCTATAGAAGCGGACATCCTTTTGTTGTTCCTGTAAAACTTTAGAGGTATGAGTAAGGTAAAAATTGAGACATTGACGCCTGTTCATATAGGTAGTGGAGAGTTCCTGAGGCATAACTCTGATTTTGTGAAGTACAATTATAAGAGTGATTTATACTTGTGTGTTCTAAATCCGCGTAAGATCCTTGATTTAATAGGTGTTGAGAGATTAAGCGGGTGGGTATCTTTGATTGAAAATGGGGGAGATATTAAAGAGTATGTAAGTAGGGTTGCAGGTAACGTATCTCCATTAGAGTATTCTTTACGTTATTTTCGTTCCCTAACATCGGTTATCAATTTGAATGATACTCTAAAAGAGAGTATGCATGATGGTGTTGGAGTGCCTTATATTCCCGGTAGTTCAATTAAAGGGGCTATACGAAGTGCCGTGGTTGCTACATTGTCTGAGAATAGAGATAATCTGGAGAATTTGATTATTGATAAGAACGTTTTTTCCAATAAGGAGAAGGTAAATGCCACTAAAGTAGAGTCTAAACTTTTAGGTGCAGACCCTAATAGTGATGTGTTTAGATTTATAAGGGTAGGAGATGCATATTTTGATAAAGGAAGTGAAATAGCCATTCGTTTGATTAATTTGAATATTCGGGAAAGAGAGTCTTTAATCGATTCTGGAAAGCAACAATTGGTCGAGGCTATCAATAAAGGTGTTGAGAGTGTAATACAACTAAAGGTTGATAAGGAGTATTACCACTGGACGCAGAAGAATTGGAATGGTAAAAATCTCCTGGGATTATTGAGCGATAGAATGTGTGATGAGTCATTGTTGTTTGATTTGATTAATAAACACACTAAGAAATTACTTGAAGAGGAGTTGGATTATTGGCAAAATGTTGCAGATGCAGATTATATAGGAGCAGAACCATATATTGATAATATTAAGTCGATGTTGAATATCGTTCATAGCTGTAAACGTGGCAGTGAATGTGTTTTGCGAATAGGACATGCATCCGGGTGGCGATTTATAACAGGTGCCTGGACTGAGGATTATGACATTTTTGAAGATAAAATTGTGCCGAGTGCACGTCCGGGGAATCACAAATACGAAGGGTATGATTTCCCCAAATCAAGAAGGATGGGTGAGAAGAGTGAGATGTTGGGTTTTGTAAAACTTACACTGATATAGATATGAGTAAAGTGCATATTACATTGGTAGGTGGACAGCCGGCTCCCGTTTATCATGGTATTGTAGCAACAAAACCGGATAAGGTTGTCTATATATATTCACAGAATAGTTATAAGGTATTACAAGCGCTTATTAATGAGATTACAATACCATCTGAACAGATTAAACTCGATGAGACATCGCCTATCAAGATTATGCGATGTGCCGAGAAGTTGGCTGATAAGTATAAGGACGACGAGGTTACTGTTAATATCTCGAGTGGATTGAAATCATGGTCACATTGGTTCGGAGTGGTGTTTGATAAATATACCAATGCTGCTGTCGTTTATATGGATCAGAATAATGTATTGTGGAACTATAAAACTATGGAATCAACTACCGATTTTGAGTTTGATATGCACACATTATTCAGATTGTATGGTAACTCTTTAAAGAACAATTTTACCCCATTTACCGATTATACCGAAGATGACTTTAAGGTAATGGCAGAGGTAGAGCAGATGAGAAATCTAAATGTATCTGTTTTTAATAAATTGACTACTGTGCTAAGCAAGGAGCGAGCTAATATGGTTCGGAATGCCAAAAGTGGTGTAATTAATGAGGGTGAGTCTTATGTTGAGTGGAACAGAGGTGAGAGTTCTGTACAATTGGGAGTAATGAAAGGCAGTAAGTTACATACCAGGAGTCTCTCATCACCTAATATTATGAATATTGTATTCAATGCAGGATGGTTTGAGTTGAAAGTAGCCAAATTGCTGTCGCAATGGAGTCATGCCAAGGAGATTTGTTTGAATTGCAGATTCCCTTTTAAGAAGGGCGTTGATAAAAACGAGGTTGATATCTTGATCAATACCGGAGTAAAGATTCTGTTTGTGGAGTGTAAAACACAAATTACAACAACTACCGATATCGATAAGTTTCGTAGTGTAATTAAGGAGTATGGAGGTATTGGAAGTAAAGGTTTGTTTATAACCGATGCTGTTATGACCGATATCTCGAAGGAGAAGTGTAATGAGCGAAAAATAGTATCATTCTCGTTACAGGATAATCACTTAGGATTGGATACAGAAAAAGCTTTATTCTGGCTTTTGGATTCGGAGTTGTATAATATTAATGTTAAGTAGAATGCTAATTAATTTATCGAATCATCCATCATTGTTGTGGAGTGAAAGACAGTTAGATGCGGCGAAGGGGTATGGTGATATTATTGATGTGCCATTTCCTGTAATTGATGAAAAGGGTGATGAAAAGTATATCTCAGATTTGGCCGATGAATATCTGCGAAGAGTACTGACTTTGTCTGTCAATAACGAGGTGGTGGTTCATCTGATGGGTGAGTTATCCTTTACATTTGCATTACTGAATCGCCTGCAAGCTAATGGAATAAAGTGTATCGCGTCAACTTCAGAACGAATAGTTTTGGACGAGTGTGCAGGACATAAAGGGGAGGTGATATTTCGTTTTGAAAGGTTTCGTGAGTATGAAAGGAGATAGAATTAAATATATTTCCATCACAATAAGGATTAAGAATCAGTAAGAATTCCGTCATCTTTTAACAGGTCTCTTATGTAGAGCGTTTCCACTAAAACAAGGGTTAAGATGTTTCAAGCTGTTCATTCTGCCATCTTTTAAAGTTTTTTCTTAATAGAGTGTTCCACTAAAACAAGGATATAAGGCTCATTTAATTGTGGTGATTTGTGGCAAATGTTGGGTTGATGGGGTAAGAGTTCGCTCTATTACAGATTTTTGATTTTTGCAGTATTTGTGATTTTTTGTAATTTTGCGCTGTTATGAGTTTTAGTATTATTTTTGTTGCAGCAGTGTTGGTGTTCATGTTATGGGCATTGGTTACTGATAAGTTGCGCCCGGGACTTATTTTGTTTACGGCTGTTGTACTTTTTCTAGGAGCTGGAATTATAACTCCTAAAGAGGCTTTAGAGGGTTTTTCCAATAAGGGAATGATTACCGTGGCTTTGCTTTACCTAGTATCTGAGGGAGTGAGATTAAGTGGTATTTTAGAGAGAATAACTTATAGAATGCTGCCTAAGGTAGAACCGGATAAGAAGGTGTCGTTGACTAAGGCTCTGTGTAGTTTTCTGCCTATGACCTCGTTTATCTCAGCCTTTTTAAATAATACTCCGGTTGTTGTTATTTTTGCCCCTATGATCAAGAATTGGGCGCAAAAGATGCACCTTCCTCCAACAAAATTCCTTATACCACTTAGTTATGCTACTATTCTAGGAGGAATATGTACTTTGATAGGTACTAGTACCAATCTTGTCGTTAATGGTTTGGTAGTTGACGGAATCGCCGAGGGTATTGTTAAGAATGGTCATGCTTTGTCTATGTTTGAGTTGGGTAGAGTGGGTATTTTTATCGCTCTTACAGGTCTTTTCTATCTAATAATGATTAGTAGATATCTGTTGCCAAGTAAGCGTGTTGCCGATGTGGAGAATGATGAGAGTCGCAATCCTGATTACGTAAGAGTTGAGGCTATGTTGAGTACCCGTTTCCCAGGTCTTGGTAAAACCTTGCGTGAGTTTGATTTCTATCGACATTATGGTGCAAATGTTCGAGCAGTACGTCGTGGAGGTGAGATTATGAAGGATGATTGGATGAATACTCCTTTAACTACACAAGATACCTTGATTCTCGATGCGGATAAGACATTTATTCCAACGTGGGGCGAGAGTAGGGTGTTCTGGATGTTGAATGTAGTGGGTTCAGAGCCCCAGTTAGGAAAGAAGAAACGATATCTGGCAATTATTCTAACCTGTTTGATGATTATTGGAGCGACAGTGGGCGAGTTGCCTTTTGTCCAGGATATGGGTTTCAAAATCAAACTTGATATGTTTTTCTTTGCTGCAGTTACAGCTGTTATCATGGCGTGGACTGGTATGTTCAGTCCTCGTAAATATACCAAAGTTATCTCATGGGATGTGCTAATAACCATTGCTTGTGCATTTGGCATTAGTAAGGCAATGATTAATAGTGGTTTTGCAGATTTGATTGGTGGTTATATTATTGAGTTGGCAGAGCAGGCTAAGAATAGTGAGAATGGAATATATATTATGCTTGCGGCACTGTATCTGATTACCAATCTTTTTACAGAGTTGATTACCAATAATGCTGCGGCTGCGTTGGCGTTCCCTTTGGCTGTAAGTGTTAGTAGTAAATTGGGTATAGATCCTACACCTTTCTTTATATGCATCTGTATAGCAGCAAGTGCTTCGTTCGCAACGCCTATAGGTTATCAGACAAACTTGATAGTACAAGGTATAGGGGGATATAAGTTTATGGATTTTGTAAAGGTGGGTTTGCCTTTGAATATTATTCTATTCCTGATGAGTGTATTCCTAATCCCACTTCTTTACTAATAAGGAATATTTATTAAGCAAAAACAATAAATTAGCGGTGCTGAAAATCAATTTCAGCACCGCTAATTCCTAATACCTAATTCTCTCTCTATCTTATCTCAGCACCAAGTTGATGTTTGTATGCTCCGATAAGTTTGTTCATTGTTTTGTCGATTACCTTATCTGTCAAGGTCTTCTCCTCGTCGAGCAGAGTGAAACTTACAGCGTATGACTTCTTGTCTGCTCCTAGTTTCTCTCCCTCGTAAACGTCGAACAGAGTTACATCTTTAAGAATCTCTTTTTCAGTTCTAAGTGCAATATCCTTAACCTCTTTGAATGTTACCTTCTTATCCAATAGTAGTGCCAAATCTCGCTTGACGGCAGGGAATTTTGCCATTGGAGTGTATGTAACTTTGTGGTTTTTCATTAGCTTCAGGATATTCTCCCACTGGAACTCTGCGTAGTAAACAGCTTGCTCAACATCGGTCAGTTTAAGTGCTTTTTTAGCTAATACTCCGAAGTGCAGAATGGTCTGCTGACCTACGGCGTATGTAAGTCCCTCTTTGAATATATCAAGTGAAACCTCGCTCACCTTTATTGACTCCTGTTTGATTCCCAAGCGTTTCAAAACCATTTCACAGTAACCCTTCAGATTATAGAAGTCGCTCTTAACTTCAGCGCCATTCCAACTTAGAAGAGATTTGTTTCCGGTGATAAAGATTGCAAGCTTCTCCTCCTCTTTGTACTGTTTTTGTGGGTTGTCACAATTCTCCTTTTTGTTGAAGGTGTACTCCTTACCGAATTCAAATAGGCGAAGGTCTGCGTTTTTACGGTTTATATTGTAGGCTATGCTCTCCAATCCACCGAATAGAAGGCTCTGACGCATTGCGCCAAGGTCTGAGCTGAGTGGATTGAATAGTTTTACGGTTCTCTCGGGATTGAAGCAATCGAAGTTCTCGAAGTAGCTTGCCTTTGTCAGTGAGTTGTTCATTATCTCGTTGAAGCCGTTTGCTGCCAACATATCCGAGATCATATCTCTCAATTTGTAGGCATCCGGTTTCTCTGAGTAACTCAATGTAGAGTTTACTTTGTTTGGTACTTCAACGTTGTTGAATCCGTAGATACGAAGAATATCCTCGATTACATCGGCCTCACGTGTTACGTCAACACGGTATGGTGGTACATTCAATAACAGATCATCGCCCTCTTCGCTGACAATTTTGATCTCAAGAGCTGTCAGGATGTTCTTGATAGTGTCGTGGCCGATTGCCTTTCCTATCAAACGGTCAATGTGTGAGTATTTTACCTTTACCTCGAAATCCTTCATTGGCTCAGGATAGATGTCAATGATGTCAGAGGTAATCTGACCTCCTGCTACCTCTTTGATAAGCATGGCTGCACGTTTGATAGCATAGATACAGGCGTTTGGATCGGTACCTCGCTCAAAACGGAATGATGCGTCGGTGTTCAATCCGAATCGACGCGCAGTCTTTCTAACGAAAACAGGGTCGAAGCTTGCACTCTCAAGGAATACGTTGGTAGTCTTTTCGCTGATACCGCTCTTAAGTCCTCCAAATACTCCGGCAATACACATCGGCTCCTCGGCATTGCAGATCATAAGGTCGTCCTGGTGTAGTTTTCTTTCAACTCCGTCAAGAGTTACAAATGGAGTTCCAGCAGGGAAGCTCTTTACTACTACCTTGTCTCCGATAATCTCGTCCTTGTCGAATGAGTGTAGGGGTTGTCCCAACTCAAACAGAATAAAGTTTGTGATATCAACAATATTGTTGATTGGACGTACTCCGATAGATTTCAAACGGGTCTGCAACCACTCCGGAGACTCCTTTACAGTTATCCCCTCAATGCTGATTCCGCAGTAACGGCGACAAGCTTCAGGACGTTCAACGGTGATAGTTGTCTTTGAGGTGTTATTGTCAACCTTAAACTCCTCAACCGATGGTAGAGTGTAGTTGATCTCCTGACTCTGCTTCAAGTATGCAGCCAGGTCACGTGCAACACCAATAACTGATGCTCCGTCAATGCGGTTTGGAGTGATGTCAATCTCGATGGTGTAGTCTGATGTTACGTTGTAATACTCAGATGCAGGTATTCCAATCTGAACGTCATTTGGAAGTACAATGATTCCATCGTGGCTTGTTCCAACTCCAATCTCGTCTTCGGCACATATCATTCCGAATGACTCAACTCCGCGAATCTTTGATTTTTTAATCTCAAAACTCTCGTCTCCATCATAAAGAGTTGTGCCAACAGTGGCAACTACTACAGTTTGTCCTGCGGCTACGTTTGGTGCTCCACAAACAATCTGGGTAGGTGTGCCATCGCCCAAGTCAACTGTTGTTATGTGAAGATGGTCTGAATTCGGGTGCTCGACACAGGTCAAAACCTTTCCGATTACCAAGCCCTTTAAGCCACCTTTGATTGATTCAAATTTTTCATATCCGCCAACTTCCAAGCCGATCTGGGTAAGGATCTGGCAAACCTCCTCAACATTTAAATCTATGTTAATGTACTCTCTTAACCAACCTAATGATACTTTCATTACCTATATTTAAATTAATCTATAAAATTCATACTAATGTCAAGCGCAGTAACAGAGTGGGTTAGTGCTCCTACACTGATGAAATCCACGCCACATGCAGCAACCTCTTTCAAACGAGGAATGCTCATATTTCCAGATGCCTCGGTCTTGGCTGCTCCGTTGATGATTTTTACTGCTTCGGTCATCTCTGCGTTGTTCATATTGTCAAGCATAATGATGTCAGCTTTTGCTGCCAATGCCTCGCGAACTTCGTCAAGGTTTGTTGTTTCAACCTCAATTTTGATGCTTGCAGGAATTTTTGCACGTACTGCCTGAACGGCTGCAGTAATTCCTCCTGCTGCTTTGATGTGGTTGTCTTTAATCATAGACATGTCGAACAATCCCATTCTGTGGTTTGTTCCACCACCTTGTTTTACCGCCAATTTATCCAATACTCGTAGTCCCGGAGCGGTTTTGCGCGTGTCAAGAAGCTGGGTGTTGTAACCCTCAAGCTCCTTTACATATTTCCATGTCTCGGTTGCAATACCTCCCATTCTTTGAAGAATATTCAAAGAGAGACGCTCTCCAAGAAGTAGAGTTCTGTAACTTGCTTCGATGCGAAGAATAATATCGCCCTTCTTTACGTGATCACCATCCTTTACGTATGGAGTCCATATTATATCGCTCTCAAATCTGTCATATACTCGTTTTGCTACGTCCAAGCCAGAGATTACTCCGTCGGCTTTCATTTTTAACTCTGCTACAGCTCTGCGCTGTGCGGGTATAATTGATTCGGTAGTAACGTCGCCGGTTGCGATATCCTCTTCAATTGCCAAATCAATAAGCTTCTCGATAAGTTGATTCTCAAACATACTCTTTTTATCTTCTTCAGTTCTGTCTATTGCTATTTCTCTTAGTGGATACCCTTTTTGTTGAATTGTGTGGCACAAATATCTGTCGTTGCTTTCCGGGAAGTCTTCGCGGTAGTGTCCTCCACGGCTCTCCTTGCGGTTCAATGCTCCGGTCATTATAAGTTCTGCAACACAAATCAGGTTCATGGACATCAGGTTATAGTACTCTTTTTCGTCGGTGAAGTGCTTTTTCAACATTTCAAGTACCTCTAAACCTGCTTTCAAACCATTCTCGGTTCTAATGATTCCGGCCACCTCGGTCATCAACTTCGATATAGTGCTTTTCAGAATACTATACTCTTTGCTACGCTCTTTGTTGATGGTATATTCCGGTGCGTATTCAGGTAATTCAAAAGGAGCTACATTTTGACAAGCTGCCTCTACAGCTCGTTTACCAAATACCAAACACTCTATAAGCGAGTTTGATGCCAATCGGTTTGCTCCCATGATTCCTGTCGATGCCAACTCTCCGCAGACAAACAGGTTATCGATGTTGGTACGTCCGTCGCAATCTGTGCGAACTCCTCCTACTGTGTAGTGTGCAGCAGGAGCTACGGGGATTTTGTCGCACATATCAAAGCCCAACTCTTTGCACTTGGCATAGATGGTGGGGAAGCGGTGCATAATCAAGGTTGGCGGAAGATGTTTTAACGAGAGCCATACGTGCTCCTCGCCGCTCTTCTGCATTTCCCGGAAGATGGATTGCGCTACAATATCGCGAGGGGCAAGTTCTGCCAGTTCATGGATAGACTCCATAAATCGTTCGCCTTTATGGTTGAGCAGGTGTGCTCCCTCGCCACGAACGGCCTCGCTTACCAGAAAGGCCTCTTCTCCTTTGGTGTATATTGCAGATGGGTGAAATTGGATAAACTCCATATCGCAAATTTCACATCCTGCGTTATAGGCGAGGGCTAAACCATCACCAATTGTAGTTTGGGGATTGGTGGTGCGTTTGTATAGCGCCGATGTGCCGCCCATTGTCAGAAATGTGTTTGTACCAAAGAACAACTCTTCGCTACAGGAAATTTCGTTCCATGCCCGAACTCCGAAGCAGTGTTTAAATTCGGTGAGCAATCCTATGATAGAGTGATTTTCATAAATATCTATTTGAGGATTATTCTTGACCTTTTCAATCATAAAGAGCGATACCATTCTACCGGTTGCATCGCCTCCTGCATGAAGTATTCTGTGACGATGGTGTCCTCCCTCCAAACCAAGTGCCAGACCGCCGTTTTGCATGTCAAAACGCATGCCCTCGTCAATCAACTCTTTGATTCTGGCTGGACCTTCATTCACCAGAATGTTTACAGCAGGGTAGTCGCACAAGCCTCGTCCTGCAATAATAGTGTCATCGAAATGGTACGATGGTGCATCATCCTGATCTGTAACAGCAGCAATTCCGCCCTGGGCATAATATGAGTTACTTTCAGTGAGGCATGTTTTTGTCAGTAGCGCAACACTGCGACCGCGTTTTGCAGCCTCGTGTGCAGCGTAAAGTCCTGCTAATCCGCTACCTACAATGATAAAGTCGTAATACTTCATTTGCTTTTATCTAAATTGGTGCGAAATTACCAAATTTCATTGTTTTTTCTTACTTTTGTGGCGGAAAAAAATAGAGTTGAATGGAATTTATTTCCGGACGACATATAGAGTTGTTTTTTTTTAATCTAAAATGATATAATTATGATTCAACCTGATAACGTTATAACACTTAGTTATACATTGAGAACTGAACAGGATGGTCCTGTTGTTGAGGCAACTCCGGAGGAGCAGCCATTGGTGTTTATCTCTGGACATCAGCAGACATTGCCACTTTTTGAGGCTAATATTCTGTTGAAAAAGGCCGGTGATGATTACTCATTTAAAATTGTTGCCGAGAGTGCATATGGTGAGAGAAATGAGGAGATGGTAGTGGAGTTGGATAAGGAGATTTTCTCATCTCTTGAGGATAGTGATTTGGTTGTAGGTAATGAGATCCCTATGGCTGACAGTATGGGACGTCACCTGATGGGTAAGATTGTTGATGTTAACGAGGGTGCTGTGGTTATGGATTTCAACCATCCATTGGCTGGCAAGGATTTGTACTTCTCAGGTAAAATTATTGATGTGCGTCCTGCAACAGAAGAGGAGTTGGCTGCTCTTCATAAGCACTCTTGTGGCGGAAATTGCGGAAGCTGCGGAGGCGGATGTGGCCATGATCATGGTGATTGTGGCGATGATTGCGGCTGTTGTGGCCATTAATGGTTTGTTGTTAAGTAACTTACACTGTAAAACGGGCGAGGTTTATGGCAGGTAACTCATTTGGAAAAATATATCAATTGACAAGTTTTGGGGAGTCTCATGGCGAGGCCTTGGGGGGTGTTGTTGATGGTTGTCCTGCCGGAGTTAAACTGGATGTTGAGATGATTCAACACGAGTTGGACAGAAGACGTCCGGGACAGTCGAGAATTGCTACGCCTCGAAATGAATCTGATAGAGTAGAGATCCTTTCAGGCGTTTTTGAAGGTGTAACAACCGGAATGCCAATTGCTTTCATTGTAAGAAATGAGAATCAAAGGAGCAAGGATTACTCTAATATCAAGGATATTTTCCGTCCCTCTCATGCTGATTTTACCTGGTATTCAAAGTATGGTATAAGGGATTATCGCGGAGGTGGTAGGTCTTCTGCACGGGAGCATATTGCCAGAGTTGTTGCCGGTGCAATTGCAAAACAGGTGTTGAGTGAGTTTGGCATAGCGATTACTGCATATACGACACAGATTGGTGATATATATTTTGATGAGTATGATTATATTCCCACAAGTGTTGATATTGAGCAGAGTATGGTGCGTTGTCCGAATGAAGAGGTGTCGGATAGAATGGTCGATTTGATTGAAGAGTGCCGTGCGGAGCGAGATAGTATTGGCGGAGTGGTTAAGTGTTGTATAACCGGAGTCCCTGTGGGTTTGGGCGAGCCTGTTTTTGATAGATGTCAGGCTTTGTTGGCCCATGCTATGCTGAGCATTAATGCTGCAAAGGGGTTTGAGTATGGCGAGGGCTTCAGAGCTGCATCAATGCGTGGTAGTGAGCATAACGATCCGTTTATTGATGGTAATGGTTCAATTCGTACCTTTACAAACCATTCAGGTGGTATTCAAGGGGGAGTTACCAATGGCGAGACTATATTGTTCAATGTGGCATTCAAGCCGGTGGCAACAATTGCGCGTGAGCAGAATAGTGTAAATATTAATGGTGAACCGGTTAAATTTACTGCTCAGGGACGTCATGATCCTTGTGTTGTACCGCGTGCAGTTCCTGTTGTCGAGGCTATGGCTGCAATGGTGATTCTGGATCTGCTTTTGCAGGCAAGAACAAATAAAGTTTGAAAAATTTGTAAAGATGAAATTCAATCCCTACTTTTGGGGGTGGAAAACAGGCAGGTGTTAATGCCTGTCGAATATAGTTGTTAACTTTTTAATTTTAAGTAAATATGGCAAGTATTAAAGGTTTGAAAAAGGATGTAGATTGTTTGGCAAGTGCAGTTATTTCTGACTGTATCAATTATGCAATCTATGCACAGAGACATGATGACGAGGTGTCAGAGTTGGTAAACGATATTATCTCTTATAGAAATGATATTCGTGCTCGTATCGCTGACGGAAAGAGAGTTGCTAAGGCTGACAAGAAGGCTTTCTATACAACTATCAGTCGTGATATGATGGCTAAGACCGATGAGTGCTTCGCTAAGTTGAGCGAGTTGGTAAAGGCTTAACCTGACGGTATTGCGCTTAATGGAATAAGAGGGTGGCTTTTCCGGTCGCCCTCGTTTCGTTGTTTCTCTATGGATTTTATAGAGGTTCTGGGATATAAGATAAGAGTTAAATCTGCTCGGAATTTTCGGAATTTAGCACTTAAAATGGCTCCTGGTAAGGGGGTGTGGGTTAATATCCCTTATGGATGTTCCAGGGGTCAGGTTGTAGGTTTTATTGAGAGGAATATAGATTGGATTGAAAAGAATAAGACTAAGTGTGAAGCCAGAGCAGTCGAATCTCTCTACTCTGTAGGAGATAAAATTAAGACGAGGTTTAATTCTATTGAACTTGCAGAGCATTCAGGTGCAAGTTTTGAGATGCGTAAATCCGGAAATGAGATAAAACTTTATGCGCCCTCGCCCGTAAACAGGGAACTATTGACAAAGGTGGCAAAACGTTTAGTGGTTGAGGTTATGAGGAGTGAGTGTATGACTCTTCTGCCGATGCGTGTAAAGAGAATTGCAGAGAGGTGCGGATTTAAGTATGGCAAGTTGAGCTTTAGAAACAACTCTTCAAATTGGGGGAGTTGTTCTGGCGATAATAATATAAGTCTTAACGTAAAGTTGATGTTGGCGCGTGACGAAGTGATTGATTATGTGATTATTCATGAGTTGTGTCATACAAAAGTGAAGAACCATTCCGATGAGTTCTGGCAATTGGTAAAGCGGTTTTGTCCGGATTATGAAGTTTTACGTAGAGAGTTGAAAAGTATTAAGTAATGGATTATCAAGAGAGTGTTAAACAGGTAAGGGAGATATTGGCAGACGTCAGGTATCCCGGTTCGCCAAAGAGTGTTATTTCACTCGATATGGTGAAAAATATTAAAGTCGACGAGGATGGTGTTGCCTTAAAATTGGTGTTTCCAAAGAAGGGTGACCCTTTTGAAAAGAGTATTGTAAGTAAGTGCGTCAAGGCTTTGGGCGAGGCAGGTTACTCTGTAGATATATCGGTGATGTATGCTCAGGATATGGAGCGTCCGGAGTCGCTTGAGAATGTAGCAAATATTATTGCCATATCTTCGGGTAAAGGTGGCGTAGGAAAGTCAACAGTCTCTGCAAATCTGGCTGTTGCTTTGGCAAAACAGGGATATAAAGTGGGCCTTGTTGATGCAGATATTTATGGCCCCTCAATTCCTAAGATGTTTGGTTGCGAAGATGGTCGTCCATACATGGTAGAGGTAGATGGTAAGGAGTTGATTGAACCGATTGAGGTATATGGAGTAAAGATCCTTTCTATCGGATTTTTTGTTGATCCCGCTTCGGCAACTGTTTGGCGAGGCCCTATGGCTTCGGGTGCGTTGAAGCAACTCTTGGAGCAGGGACATTGGGGAGAGTTGGATTTCTTGTTAATCGACCTGCCACCGGGCACAAGTGATATCCACTTGACATTGGTGCAGACTGTAGCTCTGACCGGAGCAGTGGTTGTAAGTACACCTCAAAAGGTAGCATTGGCCGATGCCATTAAGGGAATCAATATGTTTGAGTCTCCGGGAATCTCTGTTCCTGTTTTGGGATTGGTTGAGAATATGGCATGGTTTACACCTGAAGAGCTTCCGGAGAACCGCTATTATATTTTTGGTAAAGAGGGTTGTGCCGAGTTGGCTAAGGAGCGAGGTATTCAGTTGTTGGGACAGATTCCTATCGTGCAGTCTATTTGTGATGGTGGTGATGCCGGTCGTCCTGTTGCTACCGATGTAAATTCAATAACCGGCAATGCTTTTGCTCATCTGGCAGTTAACCTTGTTAATCGCATTGAGGGTGGAGTTGAGGAGACGCACCGAGTAAGAGTAAAGAAGTAGGTTTATGAAGAGTTGGACTATTGACGGCCTAGATGATATAAAGAGAGTTGCCCGTGAGTTTATTGAATACACTCAGGGCAAGACTCTTTTTGCTCTTCGTGGTTCGATGGGTGTAGGTAAGACTACATTTGTAAAGGCAGTGGCAGAGTCTCTTGGTAGTGTTGATGATGTTACTTCGCCTACATTTGCCATTGTAAATGAGTATATGCTTGCCGATGGAGATTCAATTTTCCATTTCGATTTTTATCGCTTGAAGGAGCCGAGCGAGGCTTTGGATTTTGGATGCGAGGAGTATTTTTATAGCGGTTGCAGGTGTTTTATGGAGTGGCCGGAGTTGTTGGGCGAGTATCTACCTGAGGATATTACCGAGTGTCGTTTTACCGAGTTACCTGATGGGCGGAGAGAACTTGTGGTTGAGTAGAGTTGATTGGTTAGTGAGGAGTTACCCGTTATGAGTTAAAATAGATTTAGATATGCGAGGTGTTCAAAGTGAAATTTGAGACCTCGCATATATGTTTATATATTCTTTTTCAAATATGGCTAATTCCCTTATTTCTATGAAGATTGTGTTCTTTATCACAATTAGTTTGAATTGCTTATTGTTTTAGTATTTGGTGAAATTGTATCTTGAGCGAAGGATTTGTTGTTCTTCGGTTGATAATGATTTAAAGTATAATTTCCATCCTGGACAGAAATTTATGTGCCATCTCCAGAATTTACTAATAAATGATTTTGGATCTTTTTCGTATTTTGCCCGCATAGGACATGTTGTGCATTTGTAGTTACTCATAGTTTCTTGGTATAAAATTTGATTTTCCTTTGCCAAAGTTATAATAATTATGCTAATATTGAAAATATATACACCAGAATAGTGGATTTTGTTCGCCCAGGGGTCCTTGCAAAGAATCAGACAGATGTGTCAAAGGATTGAGGGATTGGCTCACTTTTGTTCGCCCATCCCTTGACACTCCCGTGGGGTCCTTGTTCAAAGAAATTAAATGATGGAGCATAGCTCTTTTTTTGTTTTATGTATATCCATATTCTTGAGCAAGCTCAAATACGTATATACATAAAACAAAAAGGTCTGCTTAAGCAGACCTTCATTTAATTTCTTTGCGGAGGCTGAGGGATTCGAACCCCCGGTACGTTGCCGTACAACAGTTTTCAAGACTGCCGCCATCGACCACTCGGCCAAGCCTCCTTTAAAATAGAGAACCGAGCAGAAGCTCAGTTCTTGTAGTTGTCGAACTAGGACTCGAACCTAGACAAAGAGGACCAGAATCTCTTGTGCTGCCATTACACCATTCGACAATTGCAGTGTGTCTCTCACTTTGACGACACAAAAGTACAGCTTTTTTTTGAAAACACAAAATATTTCGATTTTTTTTTATACTTTAGTGCAAATTTTTTTTTGAAGCTATGAATACAAGACGTTTTATTAAGATTCTTCCAGGCGCCGAGGTAGGACGTGTGGATAAAATTACGTGTGAGAAAGAGGGTATATCATCGTTAGATTTGATGGAGCGTGCTGCTGAAGTGTGGTGTGACCATTTTACCGGAAGGTATGGTAGCGATAATCCGGTTTTGGTATTGTGCGGTCCAGGTAATAACGGTGGTGACGGATTGGCCATAGCACGTATACTAAATAGTAAAGGGTACTCTGTAGATTGTGCTTTGTTTACCTATGGCCATACTCAGTCTGAAGATAACATTGCTAATTGTGATAGATTAGCAGGTACATCTGTTCGTTTTAAAAAGTATAACGAATATGTGCAGGGAGCTTTTCAAGTCCCTTATGATGCCGTGGTGATTGATGCATTATTCGGTGTGGGATTAAAATCTCCGGTTGAGTCCTCGTTCGCAGAGCTTATAATGGATGTTAACGAGTGCAATAACAGAATTATATCTGTAGATATTCCTAGTGGATTGATGCCAGAGAATAATGCAGGCGTTGATCGTCGTTGCATTATTATGGCCGATGAGACTTATACCTTCCAGGCTCCAAAGTTAGCTTTCCTGTTTGGTGAGAATGTCAATTACGTTGGATATTGGCATATATTAAATATAGGTCTTGATAAAATTGCAATTAATGAAGCAGCAGGAAATTGGTTTGGCATAACCGAGAGTTATATCCGCTATGCAATGCCAAATGTCAGATTGTTTGCACACAAGGGGGTCAATGGACGTGCTGCGTTGATTGCTGGTCGTGGAAATATGGTTGGTGCTGCTATCCTTGCTTCAATGGCTGCTGTCAGATCGGGTGTAGGTTTAATGAATACATACCTTCCTGAGACCGGCCTGAATGCCTTGTTGAGTAGAGTGCCCGAGGCTATTCCGAAGATTTTCGGCGGAACAGAGAACTGCTTCTCAGATATTACAGAACCTGATCAATATAATGCTATCGCTGTTGGCCCCGGTATGGGAACTCGCCAAAGTTCAATAGATGGTCTGGGACAGTTAATCAAGAACTCAGCGTGCAAACTTATCATTGATGCCGATGCTATCAATATATTGTCTGAGAATCGTGATTGGTTGAGATTGTTGAACGGACGTGCAATTATGACTCCACATATTCGTGAGTTTGAGCGTTTGGTTGGAAGTTGGAGTGACGATTATGAGCGTCTTACAAAGTTGACTGCTTTTGCTTCTGAGTATGGAGTATGCGTTATATTAAAGGATGCATATACAACTATTGCATTGCCAGACGGAACTTGTCTCTTTAACAATACCGGAAATCCGGGGTTGGCGAAGGGTGGCTCAGGAGATGTTTTGACAGGAGTGCTACTCGGTTTAATCTCATCAAGAGTTCCTTTGGATGTAGCAGCTGTACTGGGTGTATATGCGCATGGTTTAACTGCCGATATCCTGATTTCACAATATGGTTTGAGAGGAATCTCTCCATTTATGGTTGCTGAAAATCTTGGATTGGCATGGAAAAAGATGGAGAAGAATTTTGTAAAACCAAAATGGTAAAACGTTTGCCTGTTATGAGAAGTGTATTTTTTCTGATGGTTGTGGCTCTTATGGGGCTTACTTTTACCTCTGTTGCTCAAAAGAAGAAGGATGTTGAAGAGGTGCCGCAACTGGAGATGCGTCTTGACTATTCCTTACCTAAGGTACTTTTTAAGGTGGATGTTAAGCTGCAGGAGATTCACTCGGTGCCGGGACCATACCACTCTTATGCATCATCAATGTTGGGAATAGAACCTGATATTGTGAGCGAGGGCTCAAAGTGGAGTTTGAGCGGAATGAGTATCACTCCATTTTATGTACCCGATCAGGCATGCCGTTTCTCTATGGTATCAACACTTGAGAATGAGTTGGTTCAGTTGTCGGTAACACCTGACGGATTGTTGGCAGGTGTAGGAGTCACAACAGACTATAATATGCCTGTTTCTGGTGGTGAAGCTGTTTTGAATAGTTCAGATGTAAAAACGCCTAAACTCTATGAGGTGGGAAGTTTTAACTTTTTGGAGTATATTGTTGATAGCGTATTTGTAGAAGTTAAAGGACCCAGAAATACCGTAACTCAGCAATTTGATCCAAATTCTCCATATCATTACGAGATTAAACGCGATACTCAGGCTGTTCGCGAGATTCTGGATAAGATTTATGATTTAAGAACGGACAGAAATGATCTGTTACGTGGAGATCGAGAGTTAGAGGAGAATGTTTCGCTATCTACAGTTCTGAGTCGTTATGATAAGTTGGAGAAGGAGTACTTTGCACTATTTTTAGGTGTGAATGATACTCTTGAACACTCTTATACATTCTATGTTGAGCCTCAGAATATCAAAACAGGTCAGGTGGTGTTGAGAATCTCTGAGAGTAAAGGAGTTGTCTCTGCTAAGGAGAGTAGTGCCAAGCCTCTTATTTTAACTTACGGGAGTGTCATGTTACCACAACAAACTGCAGAAACCCCAATGGAAGGAGATTTGGCATACCGAGTTGCTGCCTCAACTACAATTACAGTCAGTTACGATAACCGCGAGTTGACAAAATTTAATGCAATTATTCCTCAATGGGGTGTGATTCAGTGTTTTACTCCATTGGAACTGTCTAGATTGAGGTTGGAGTTCTATCCACAATACGGAACATTAAAGAGTGCAGTGGAAAAATAATTAACTGTCTGATATGAGGAGAGTTGTTAAGTTATGGTATGACTCTCTTTTGTCGTGGCGTGCAACCCACATAAAAGAGAGAGACTTTATTATAGTATTAAGTATCCTGGTCGGAATTATTTCCGGCCTGGCTACTATGCTTTTGCATTTTTCGGTTCACTCATTGTATGAGTATGTATCGCATTTTGTATCTACCGGAACAAGTTATCTGTTCTTTATTGTACCATTGGTAGGTATTTTGTTGACGGCACTTTTTGTCAAATATGTTGTTCGTGATGATATCAGCCATGGAGTTACCAAGGTGTTGTATGCAATATCGCGCAAGAATAGTGTTTTGAGAAGCCACAATATGTACACGTCAATGATTGGTAGTACCTTGACTATCGGCTTTGGTGGTTCTGTAGGAACCGAGGCTACGATTGTCCTTACCGGAGGTGCATTGGGATCTAATCTGGCTCGCTTCTTTAAGATGAATTACCGGGTTATGACCCTGATGATTGGATGTGGAGCAGCGGCAGCTGTTGCAGGAATTTTTAAGGCGCCTATCGCTGGAATAGCATTTACCCTGGAGGTTCTGATGCTGGATATGACAATGGCGAGTATGTTGCCATTGATGATATCTGCAATGGTGTCGTATGTTTTAGTTTATTTTGCAACAGGTGGTGATACTTTTTTAATGCTTGATGTAGATAAACTTGTTGAGATTCAGAACTCTTTTGAGTTCTTTGATGTGCTTCTGTATATTGCGCTTGGTGTATTGTGCGGAATGATTTCTGTATATTGCATCCGTACCAATATTCTTGTGGAGAGGTTACTGAAAAAGATTAAGAATTCATGGACAAGGGTAATCATCGGAGGAGTATTGTTAGGTGCGGTTATTACATTGTTCCCGGTATTTTATGGAGAGGGATATGTTACTTTAAAGGAGTTATTGGCTAATGATTATGCTACTGCTGATGAATATATCCTGTCGCACTCCATTTTCAACAATCTTGTTCCGAATCTGTGGCTTTTATTAATATATACTATAGGTCTGGTATTTGTTAAGGTTATAGCAACCGCTTTGACTAATGGAAGCGGTGGAGTTGGAGGAGTTTTTGCGCCAAGTCTCTTTACCGGTGGAATGACAGGTTTCTTGTTTGTAATATTAACCACAACTTTAGGGGTTGAATATGTGCCTGTTTCTCTGTTTGTTCTAGCGGGTATGGCAGGAGTTATGAGTGGGGTCATGAGTTCTCCGCTTACAGCGATGTTTTTGATTGCCGAGATGACCGGAAGCTACTTTTTGCTTGTTCCGTTTATGTTGACCTCGGTTGTGTCGTACCTGACATGCAGAGGAATGGAACCTCACTCTATTTATGCTCGCCGCTTGGCCAAGATGGGTGAGTTGATTACCCATAACAAGGATAAGGCTGTATTGACTTTGATGCGATTGGAGAGTGTTATTGAGACCGATTTTCAGGAGATAAGATCGTCATACTCTTTAGGAACATTGGTTTCGCATATAGCTAAGGCTCATCGTAATATTTTTCCAGTATTAGGTAAGAACAGAGCATTGGTTGGAATTGTTCTGCTTGATGATGTTCGTAATGTAATGTTCCAATCTGAACTTTACGATAAGTTATCAGTGAGTGATTTTATGTGTGCTCCGATAGCTATTATTGATACTACCGATTCGATGGACGAGGTAGTGAAGAAATTTGAGAAGAGCAAGGCCTGGAATTTGCCGGTTATAAGCGAGGGTAAGTATATCGGTTTTGTCTCAAAATCAAGAATATTTGAAGCCTATCGTGATGAATTGAAACGCCATTCAGAGGATTAATGATACGTTTTGATAGTATAAAGGGATATACTGCTTTAGTAACCGGAGCAACTTCAGGTATAGGTTTGGCCTATTCTGAGCTTTTAGCGCAAAGTGGATGCAAAGTAATATTGGTTAGTATAGAGTCGTCAGTAAGCCATATTGCAACCGACTTATGCAATAGGTATGGGGTTGAGAGTATGGGTATTGAACTTGACCTCGCACATAAGGATAGTGCCGATAAATTGTATGCGTGGTGTAAAAACAATGGTGTAGAGGTTGATATTTTAATCAACAATGCAGGAATATTCTATTTTAAAGAGTTAATTTTGCTGCCACAAACAAAGGTCGAGGCAATGATGAATCTGCATATGGTTACGGTTGCCAAATTGACACGTCTGTTTGCTATAGGGATGTGTGACCGAAAGAGGGGATATATCCTTAATATGTCATCAATTTGTGCAGATATGCCTAATCCCGGATTGACAATGTATGCATCCACTAAGGCTTTTGTAAAAAGTTTTACAACTTCGATGTGGTATGAACTCAGGGATTATGGCATAAATATCTGTTGTGTAACACCTGGAGGTGTTGCTACAGGTTTGTATAGTGTTGATGAAAAGTGGATAAAGTTGGGATTGAAGTTTGGTGTATTAGCTACGCCCGAGAACATTGCGAAGAGAGGCATTGATGCTATGTTGAGGGGTAGGCGACTAATAACTCCCTACCCAATTAACCGCTTTTTTGTATGGTTGGTTAATGGTGTTCCAACCTGGCTAAGAATGAAATTGAAAAGAAAATTTTTATAAGAAACGAAGATGATTACAGTATCGGATTTAGAGATTCAATTTGGAAAGCGTACGCTTTTTCAGGATGTTAATTTGAAATTTACCCCCGGAAACTGTTATGGTGTTATTGGTGCCAATGGTGCGGGAAAGTCAACTATGTTGAGAATGTTGAGTGGAGATTTGGAGCCGACACGCGGAACAATCATATTTGGTCCTAATGAGCGTTTGTCGGTATTGAAACAGGATCACTTTGCATTTGATGAATATCCTGTACTCGATACCGTTATGATGGGACACATGGAACTCTGGAGGGTGATGAAGGAGAAGGATGCTATCTATATGAAGGAGGATTTTACCGATGAAGATGGTATTCGTGCTGCAGAGTTAGAGGAGAAGTTTGCTAATATGGATGGTTGGAATGCCGAGAGCGATGCTGCAAACCTATTGAGCGGATTGGGAATTAAGGAGCACTTGCACTACTCATTGATGAAGGATTTGAGTGGTAAGGAGAAGGTGCGTGTCTTGTTGGCACAAGCTCTTTTCGGAAAGCCTGATAATCTGCTCCTTGATGAGCCTACCAATGATTTGGACCTCGAGACTGTAATGTGGCTTGAGAACTATTTGTCAAACTACGAGAACACCGTACTGGTTGTATCGCACGACCGTCACTTCCTTGATGCTGTATGTACCCATACTGTTGATATTGACTATGGTAAGGTTACTCTATTTGCAGGAAACTATAGTTTCTGGTATGAGTCAAGTCAGTTGGCGCTTCGTCAACAGGCTGCCAAGAATAAGAAAGCTGAGGAGAAACGTAAGGAGTTGATGGAGTTTATCTCTCGTTTCAGCGCCAATGTTGCCAAATCCAAGCAGACAACCAGCCGTAAGAAGATGTTGGAGAAACTTAATGTTGAGGAGATTATGCCATCGACAAGAAAGTATCCCGGTATTATCTTTACTCCTGAGCGTGAGGTTGGTAACAAGATTCTTGAGGTGCGCAATCTGAGCAAGACTATTGAAGGTGAGTGCCTGTTCCGCGATGTAGAGTTTGCTGTAGAGAAGGATGACAAGATTGCTTTTGTATCAAAAGATCCACGTGCAATGACTGCGCTAATGGAGATTATCACAGGCAATATGAAACCAGATACCGGTGATTATACCTGGGGTGTAACAATTACATCTGCATATTTGCCATTGGATAATAGCGCATATTTTGATGTTGAGATGCGTCTTATCGATTGGCTTGCACAATTCTCGAACGATACAAGTGAGACATTCCTGCGCGGATTCTTAGGAAAGATGTTGTTCTCGGGCGAGGATATTTACAAGAATGTTAAAGTGCTTTCTGGAGGTGAGAAGATGCGTTGTATGATTGCTAAGATGATGCTTAACAATGCTAACGTGTTGGTGCTTGATTCTCCTGTTAATCATCTGGATCTTGAGAGTATCCAGGCATTCAATAACACTCTGAAAACATTTAAAGGTATCGTTTTGTTGAACTCTCATGACCACGAGTTTATTCAGACTGTATGTAATCGAGTTATCGAGCTTACTCCAAGCGGAATTGTGGATAAACGTATGGATTTCGACGACTATATCACAAACGAGGATATCAAGGCTCAATTGGCTACAATGTATGCTAAATAGTAGCGACTGACTTTTTGTCATATTAATTGAGTTGGCACACGCTTTGCATGGTTCATTTCGTAATGACGTGCAAAGCGTTTTTTAATTGTGAAATTTTAAAAACTTAATAATATGGCAAATAGCGGAAAAATAGGGGTTTCAACTAAGGATTTGTTCCCCATTATCAAGAAGTTTCTCTACTCAGATCACGATATTTTCTTGAGAGAGATTGTATCAAATGCTGTTGATGCAACACAAAAATTGAAGGTGTTGGCCTCTTCTGGTGAGTTTAAGGGCGAGACAGGTTCTTTGAAGGTGACAGTAAAGGCTGACAAAGATGCGGGTACTTTGACCGTTTCCGATAATGGTATCGGAATGACCGAGGAGGAGGTTGAGAAGTATATCAACCAAATTGCATTCTCGGGAGCAGAGGAGTTTTTGGAGAAGCATAAGGATGATGCTGCAACAATTATCGGACACTTTGGTTTGGGATTCTACTCTTCATTTATGGTGAGTGACTCTGTTGACATTATTACCAAGTCATACAAAGAGGGAGCTCAGGCTGTAAAGTGGAGCTGTAAGGGTGAAACAGAATATACCATCGAGCCGGCAGAGCGTAGCGAGCGCGGAACCGATATTATAATGCATATCTCAGAGGATGAGAAGGAGTTCCTTGAGGATTCAAAAATCAAGTCCTTACTTGAGAAGTATTGTAAATTCTTGCCAATCGAGATTGTTTATGGCAAGAAACAGGAGTGGAAAGATGGTAAGTATGTAGATACCGATGAGGACAATGTAATCAATGATACAAAACCGGCATGGACAAAGAAACCGTCGGAGTTGAAAGAGGAGGATTATTCAAACTTCTATCATCAGCTATATCCAATGGCTGAGGAGCCTTTGTTCCATATCCATTTGAATGTAGATTATCCATTTACTTTGACAGGAATCTTGTACTTCCCTAAGATTAACAATCGTTTTGAGATTCAGAAGAACAAGATTCAGTTATACTGCAATCAGGTATATGTAACCGATACAGTTGAGGGAATTGTTCCGGACTATCTGACTCTGTTGCATGGAGTAATAGACTCTCCCGACATTCCATTGAATGTATCGCGTTCATATTTGCAGAGTGATAGAAAAGTAAAGCAGATTTCAAGCCACATTACCAAAAAGGTAGCCGACAGCTTGAGCGATATTTTCAAGAACAATCGTTCGGAGTATGAGGAGAAGTGGAACGATTTGAAGATATTTATTCAGTATGGAATGTTGACCGATGAGAAGTTCCAGGAGAGAGCCATGAAGATTGTTATGGTTCAGAATACCGAGAAGAAGTTCTACACTTTGGAGGAGTATAAGGAGCTTATCAAGGATAATCAAACCGATAAGGATAATAAGGTCATTGCCCTTTATGCAACCAATGTTGAGGAGCAATATAGCTACATTCAGAATGCGAAGAGCCGTGGCTACGATGTTCTTGTAATGGATGGACAACTTGACACTCACTTTATTGCTCTGCTTGAACAGAAAGACGAAAATATTCGCTATGTTCGTGTGGATTCCGATGTTATTGACAAACTTATCCAAAAGGCCGATGCAAAGCAGACAACCTTCACTGCAGAGGAGCAAGAGGAGATGCGTATGGTATTCGATACCCAGCTTCCTAAGGGTGAGGCTATGTATCATGTAACATTTGAGGCTATGGGTGCCGATGCTGAACCTGTAATTGTTACTCGTTCAGAGTTTATGCGTCGTATGAAGGATATGGCAGCTATGAATCCTCAGATGAGCTATTTTGGTTCAATGGGTGACCAGTACAATTTGGTTGTAAATACCGATCATCCACTTTCTCAGAGAGTTTTAAGCGAGGAGAAGCGTGCATTAGGAGTTGCAATTGAGCCACTTACAACCGAGATTCAGGCTTTGAATGGTCAGATTGCAGAGATTGATACTCTTAACAAGGATCTTAAGGCAGACGAAATTCCACAATCTGACAAGGATAGAAAGGCTGATCTTCAGAAGCAGATTGATAGCTTGAAGGAGAAGAAGAGTGAGTTGTTGAGCAACTATGGTAAGGATAACAAGCTTGTTGGTCAGCTTATCGACTTGGCTCTGCTTGCTAACGGATTGTTGAAGGGCGAGGCTCTTAGCAAGTTCGTTAAGCGTAGCGTGGAGTTGATTAATTAGGTAATTCTAATTAATAGTGTATTATAGATGGGCGAGGTTTCAAGCATGAAGCCTCGCCTATTGTTTTTATCTATTATAGTTGGTAATTTTGGGGACTGATTTTCAAAGGCTGTTTAGAAGTTGTATGACTCTATTTGATATGTTTTTGTTGGGAGTGGGCGAGGCAATGGATGCAAGTGCAGTCTCAATGGCAAAAGGAACCTCCACTAAAAGACCTATGCTGCGACACTATATGAGTGTTGGGTTGTGGTTTGGTGGGTTTCAAGCTATTATGACTCTCTTGGGCTATTTTGTTGGCTCGAAATTTGCTCATCTTGTTGAGAGTGTTGATCATTGGATTTCGTTTATTCTGCTTGCACTTTTAGGTATTAATATGATAAAGGAGGCCCTTTCTAAGGATGAGGAGAGGGTTGATAGAAGTTATTCTGTAAAGACAATGCTGATTATGGCTATCGCAACAAGTGTTGATGCTCTTGCGGTAGGAGTTTCGCTCGCCTTTATCCGTGTAAATATCTGGATGGCAGCACTTATTATTGGTGTTGTTACATTCGCATTATCGCTTGCCGGTCTGAAAATAGGAGCCATTTTTGGTAATAGGTACAAGTCAACCGCCGAAATTGTTGGCGGTATAATGTTGATTTTTATAGGTATCAGAATTCTGCTATCCCATTTGCTGTAAGTTTGCAAACTTAGATTTCTTTGCTAAATTTGTAATTGATATTGTATGAGTTGATTTTACTAAATTCGTTGCTGATATGAGAAATTTGTTGAGTGTATTGATTTTTCTGTTCGGAGTGTTGTGTGGATGCACTGAGAGAGAGAAGAGTGGAGAGCTTTATACCATTAAGTTAGATCATGATAATATCTATAAAGGTGAGGTGTACGATATTTCGCATATCTTTACCGATGATATAGAGATAATTCCTTTAGAGGTTAATGACAACGTTTTACTTTCAGATGATTGTGACTATAAGGTTTATGACACTGAATTTCTGATTAGTTCTGGTACATCAAATGGAGAGTTATATAGATTTAAAAGTGATGGAACGTTCCTCAATACAATTTCCAAAACGGGACGTGGTCCGGGTGAATTGATCTCGGTTATACATTGGGAGAGAATTGAAGATTCTGTTTTGTTTTTTAATAATCTGAATTCGAAATATCTGATATATAGTTTGGATGGGTCAGGGTATAGAGAGATCCCCAAAAACGAGGGTTTGTATGAGCAAAAGTTGTGGTATAATGATGGAAAATTGAACATTCAAACATGGAAGGGTGAGTCAAAGCTTATCTCGTACGATATAAAGAGTGGTGATGTTGTAAATGTTATGAAGCATGACACAACGCTCTCTAAATATGCATGGTCAGACATGGGGAATTATCCATCTGTATATAATGATAATCTCTATTTTGGTAGTTGGGGTAGTGATACAGTATATGCATATA
>JAGBFU010000061.1 GCA_017936285.1 Marinifilaceae bacterium
ATCCTGTATTAATCCACGTTTCCATGGGCTATCCAAGAGTTATGGGTAGGTTGCATACGCGTTACGCACCCGTGCGCCGGTCGCCATCAAAGTTACCGAAGTAACTTCATGCTGCCCCTCGACTTGCATGTGTTAAGCCTGTCGCTAGCGTTCATCCTGAGCCAGGATCAAACTCTTCATTGTAAAATACCTTTATATTTAGTATTTAAAAATAATCTTATTGTTCCTTGACGCTCAGTTGTTAATCCTTTTATTTATTATAAGGACCGCACTTGCTGTTTATCAATTATCACTTCAATATTTTCAAGAACTCTTTTTTTGAGTGCCTTCGAAAAAATCCGAAAGCGGATGCAAAGTTAAGAACTATTTTTATTCGCTCCAAATTTTTCATCAACTTTTTTTCGAACTTTTTTTTCAAAACCATTCAAACAACGTTTTGCTTATCGTATCACCTGCGGTGTTTTCCGAAAGCGAGTGCAAAGGTACTGCCTTTTTTCTAATCTGCAAGCGTTTTTCAAAAATATTTTTCAAAAAAAATGAAAGTTTTTCTTATCTTCCTGATTTTCAGCGCACCCTTGTGTAAAATATTTTTTACGTACTCTGCGCTATTTTCCGGCTACATCTTAACCTTATACTGCTCAACATTGAATCCTCGCAAAAAATCGTCTATTGCCATTCTGCGCTTACCAGCGATCTGAAGTTCCTTTATATATAGGACTCCTCCATCAACAATAATTCCCATATCATGCTTTCCATCAGAAATAATCTTGCCTATACATTCCTCAGATGGACTCTCCTTAGCTTCCGCCACGAATAGTTTAACCGGAACAACCTCGCCCGTTGCAATTGATTCCAATTCAAACCATGCTGCCGGGAATGGAGAGAGGCCTCTGACCTTATTGTATATATCTTTAAGTTTAGAGTTCCAGTCAATTTTCATATCCTCCTTAAATATTTTTGGAGCATGACGAGGCTCGTGACCATTAGACAATTTATCCTGCTCTATTAAGGTGTACTCTCCGGACGCAATAGCATCGACACTTTTTACCAACAAGTCCGCACCAACCTCCATCAGTATATCGTGCAACTCTCCCGCTGTCATCGTTTCAGAAACCGGAACCGCCTGCTGAAGAAGAACCGCTCCAGTATCAATCTCGTGACGAAGTATAAATGTAGATACCCCACTCTCTTTGTCACCATTTATTATAGCCCAGTTAATAGGAGCAGCTCCACGATATGCCGGCAACATTGAGGCGTGAAGGTTCATAGTACCATATTTTGGCATACTCCAAACCACCTCAGGTAACATTTTAAAAGCCACAACAAGCTGCAAATCTGCCTTTAGCGCTGCTAACTCTTCCAGAAATTGCGGATCACGAAACTTTTCGGGCTGAAGGATTGGAATTCCAAGCTCCTTTGCATAGGTTTTTACAGCAGACTCCTGAACTTTCCTTCCTCGCCCGGCAGGTTTATCAGGATTTGTAACAACTGCGACAACATTATATCCAGCTTCAATAACCTTTTGCAAAGGCAACACCGCAAAGTCAGGTGTCCCCATATATACTATTCTCAAATCTTTATTCATTGCTTACCAGACTTTAATCTACGCACTATGCGTTGGAAAAGATGCTTTACCTTTATATATATCTTGTGGTAGGATTCCGGATTCAATAATTCGGAGTCTGTTACCGACTTGTAGGTCAAGAATATACCCATAACCAACAGGATGAACGATGATAACCATGTTCCTACCATTGGCGAGAGCGCAGACTCAGCAGCGGAGCGTTCTCCCATCATCGAGATAATGTAATACATTATGAAAAGGAATACCGACACGACAAGAGGCATTCCCAAACCTCCTTTACGGATAATCGCACCAAGAGGCGCTCCAATAAAGAAGAATATAAAGCAGGCAAATGAGAGTGTAAATTTCTTATGCCACTCTATCTTGTGCTTACGAACAGACTCTCCCTGAGCCAAATAGTACATTTTATCATTAGAGTTCTCTTGTTGAACCTCACGAGCATAATTCAAAGCATTTTCAAGCACCTTTTGATAATCTTCCACCTCAAGCAACTGAACTACACTATCGTAACGCAATGGATTCTCCGCACCCATAATTGTTAGGGAACTGTCACGTTTTTTGTTTAAAACCTTAGGCTTTAAATAATTACTTTTCAGCAACTTCTCAACATCTCCATCCTGTCTTGTATCCACGAGTCCTGTAATTGAGTCAATTGCAAAGTCAAGCTGAACCAGATTAAGCATTCGTGCATGGCTTCGCAAGCCATCCTCGTCCGAGCGCTTTAAATCAGTGTCCGGAAGGGGAATCATTGCTACCTGACTGTCAAATGTGATTCGGCGAAATGGGAATGTTTTACGCTTTTCTATACGATTTACCGATTCATCAGTGTATGTACTTCCATTAAACAGGGTCAACTGCATAATATTCTGCCCTGGCAGAGTGTACATATATCCGGAATCCGCACGTGTTACCTCGTAGTTTCCACTACCATCCTTATGCGAATAGATCAGCAAATCATACATCATTCCGGTCTCTTTATTGATTCGGTCGATTTTAATGCTATATCCCTCTAGATCGTTGGTAAATATACCCTCTTTGAATGCCATTTCGGGCTTTGCTTTACGGATATCGTAGAGCAGTGTATACAACTTAAGGTTTGCTACAGGCAAAACATTGTTAGCAAAGAAGAAAGCAGAGATTGTAATTACCATAATCAATACAATCAATGGCTTCATTATTCTGTACAGAGATATGCCGGCAGCTTTCAGTGCTGTCAGCTCATAGTTTTCACCCAATGAACCAAAAGTCATGATTGACGAGAGCAGAACTGCCAAAGGTAAAGCCATTGGAACGAGCGATGTTGCCATATAGAGAATCAACTCGGCCAATACCCCTATCTCCAATCCCTTTCCTACAATGTCATCAATCATACGCCACAAGAACTGCATAATCAATACAAACATTGCAATAAAGAATGTGGCAAAAAAGGGCCCCACAAAACTCCTAAGCATAAATAGGTGTAATTTCTTCATCTCTCTAAACTATTACGAGGCGCAAATTTACAAATTTTCTTGCAAATTGCGCCCCGTAAAATAAGTATCTACACCTTTAAGCAAATATTTCTGCCAATTTGGCCTTTATCTCACCTTTTGTGGCAGAGATTGGGAATACTGCATTGGGTTTCAAATAGTGTAACTCCTTCTCACGTTTAACTCTCTGAATTCCTCCACCGGTAATGTTCAACATAATCGTTGCATTTTTCTCTACTCTATTCTCTTCAACTGCCTTTATGAGCGATGCCACAGCTACAGCAGCAGCGGGCTCAATCTCGGCTCCCTCGCTCATGTGGAAAAGATCAGCAGCCGCCATCGCCTCGTTATTTGTAATTGCAAAGAAATCTCCCCCTGCATCCTTCATACAATCATAAAGACCCCCCTTCAGACCATATGGAGGCTTTCTGTTACTAAGCACTTTAGCACATATCGATATTGCATTTTTGCGAGCCACCTCTTCATCCATCTCAGGAAGAGCGCGTGAGTCATTGTGCCAAGCCTCGCACATTGGTACGAATGGCAAATTCTGCGATACCATCAATTTCATCTTGTTACTGCCAAAACGACCATCCTCGATAAAGCGCATATTTGCCTCCCAGGCAGCTATCGCTCCAGTTCCACTACCAACCGCCTGGAAGTAGTAGTCTGGAATCCTGCCAATTGTAGTTACTGCCGAGAGAACTGTTGTTCCCATTCCATCTCGACGTGCAACATTCTTGGCACCTCCCTCGGTGTAAAATTTATCCATTTCACATGCCACATTACTCAAAGCAATAGCATCAAAATAGTCACTTCCGCTTTGACTGCAGATCAATTTTACGCATGGATCTATCGGAGTTTCAGACCATAGCGCATCTATATTATCCTCAGGAACGCATAACAACAATGGAATTTTATTTTCAGAACATACATGAGCAAAAGCGCGTGCTGTATTTCCTGCCGATGCCACCACTATAACCTTTCCTGCCTCGGCATTTACATTTGTCCTGGCACAGATGGAGTATGCCTCGCACTCCTTAAAACTGCCGGTTGACATATTGGCACCCTTTTCCGGCCAATATCCATTGAATGTAATATATAGGTTCTCAAGCCCCAATCTTCCGGCAAGCCCCTCACTCTTATATGTTACGGGCGAGGCTGAACCTACCAACGTCTTGCAAATCGGCAACCAGTCTGCAAATTTATACAATCCCAACTCATCAGGGCCAACCTCAATCTGCTTCTTTTTGTAGTCAGCATAGATCAATGACGGGCCACAACTCTTGGGACACTCCAACTCCCAATTCTTATCTTCAAAAACCGCATCACAACAACGGCTCTTTAGCACATATTTTGTCTCCATTCCTAAGAATAAGTTATTAATTTACTGTTTATGAACAACTTTGCACTTGGCACAAGCCCACAAAGATGTACAAAGTTACACACATTTTAACATAAAGTAGTAAGTATAAATACCACTTTTAGTCAAAAGCTCTACATCTACGAGACCTCGCCTATTACTGACACAATGACACGCCATATGACATATTTTTCTGCCAAAAAAGAGTAAAATGGCATATTTTATATTTGGCACACCATTTGCCCTATAATTTATGAACGCGGATATGAAGCGTTGGAATTTGAATATAAACAATTGAAAAAGATAAAACTATGGGAAAAATTATTGGAATTGACTTAGGAACAACCAACAGTTGCGTTGCTGTTATGGAGGGAAATGAGCCTGTTGTAATTACAAACAACGAGGGTCGTAGAACAACCCCATCGGTTGTGGCATTTGCAGATAATGGCGAGCGTAAAGTAGGCGATCCCGCAAAGCGTCAGGCTATTACCAACCCACATAAGACAATATACTCTATCAAACGTTTCATGGGAGAGACATTTGATCAGGTAGGAAAAGAGATTGCACGTGTACCATATAGCGTGGTTCGTGGCGATAACAACACTCCAAGAGTTGTAATTGATGACCGCAAATACTCTCCACAAGAGATTTCTGCTATGATTCTTCAGAAGATGAAGAAGACTGCTGAGGACTATTTGGGACAAGAGGTTACCGAGGCTGTTATTACTGTTCCTGCTTACTTTAGCGATTCACAGCGCCAGGCAACCAAGGAGGCCGGCGAGATTGCAGGTTTGACAGTTAAGCGTATCGTTAACGAGCCTACTGCTGCTGCTTTGGCATACGGATTGGACAAGAAGAACAGCGATATGAAGGTTGCTGTATTCGACCTTGGTGGAGGTACATTCGATATCTCAATCCTTGAGTTGGGTGACGGAGTATTTGAGGTAAAATCAACAAACGGAAATACTCACCTTGGTGGTGACGACTTCGACGATGCTATCATCAACTGGTTGGCAGAGGAGTTCAAGAGCGAAGAGGGCGTAGATATCCGTCAGGATGCAATGGCTCACCAGCGTTTGAAAGAGGCAGCTGAGAAGGCTAAGATTGAGTTGTCAAGCACAACAAGCACAGAGATTAACCTGCCTTATATCTTCCCTGTTAATGGAATTCCAAAGCACTTGGTAAGAACTTTGACCAGAGCAAAATTCGATCAATTGACATTTGATTTGGTTCAGTCTACTATTGAGCCATGTCGCAAAGCACTACAAGATGCAGGAATGAGTGCAAGCGAGATTGACGAGGTTATCCTTGTAGGAGGATCATCACGTATCCCTGCCGTTCAGCAGAAGGTTGAGGAGTTCTTTGGAAAGGCTCCATCGAAGGGTGTTAACCCTGACGAGGTTGTTGCCGTAGGTGCAGCCATCCAAGGAGGTGTTTTGACAGGAGAGGTTAAGGATGTATTGTTGCTTGACGTAACTCCTCTATCACTTGGAATTGAGACACTTGGAGGTGTTATGACAAAGCTTATCGACGCCAACACAACAATTCCAGCAAGAAAGTCTCAGGTATTCAGTACCGCTGTAGATAACCAGCCATCTGTAGAGATTCACATTTTACAGGGAGAGCGTTCTATGGCTAAGGATAATAAGTCACTTGGACAGTTCCACTTGGATTCAATTCCACCAGCACCACGTGGTGTGCCACAAATCGAGGTAACATTCGATATCGATGCTAACGGTATTTTGAATGTATCTGCTAAGGATAAGGCTACCGGTAAAGAGCAGTCTATCAGAATTGAGGCCTCATCAGGTTTGTCAGACGCAGAGATCCAGAGAATGAAGGACGAGGCAGCTGCGAATGCCGAGAGCGATAAGAAGGAGAAGGAGCGCATTGATACAATCAACCAGGCTGATGCAATGATTTTCCAGACCGAGAAGCAGTTGAAGGAGTTTGGCGATAAGATTCCTGCAGACAAGAAGGCTCCTATTGAGTCAGCACTTGAGGAGCTGAAGAGCGCTCACAAGTCTCAGAATGTTGATGCTATCAAGGCTGCAACCGAGAAGTTGAACAACGTATTCCAGGCAGCAAGTCAGGATATGTACAACGCTCAGCAGGCACAGCAAGCTCAGGGCGGCGCTGGTTTCGATCCTAATGCCGGTGCAGGAGCACAGGGAGGCTCGTCTTCTCAACAGGGCGACGTTCAAGACGCCGATTTCGAGGAGGTGAAGTAGTCTCAGATAACAAACGATAAAAATCGATAACTAAATAGGGTGTAGCTCAATGAGTTACACCCTATTTATTTTTATACAATTTTTCTTCAATTATGCTTGTATGTTAAAATATTTTTGTATTTTATGTACCATAAATGTACCGCGATAAAAAAATAGATAATGTACGTTACTTTTAATTTAAGTGTTTATAAATGTGATTTTAGTATACTATGCCAGCAGCAAAATTTGAAATGATACGCAAATGCAAGATTTGTGGCGAAGAATTCCTTGCCAAAACCATTGACTCGTGGTATTGCTCGAAACGGTGCTCG
>JAGBFU010000062.1 GCA_017936285.1 Marinifilaceae bacterium
CGATAAAGGTAAAAATAAGATTTGCAAAGATTTGCTTTGGGGGTTGGTAGACCACAAATTAAAGCAAATCCACCAGGATTGCAGGTCGAGAAAACGTAGCTTGACAGATTAACGATAAAGGTAAAAATAAGATTTGCAAAGATTTGCTTTGGGGGTTGGTAGACAACAAATTAAAGCAAATCCACCAGGATTGCAGGTAGAGAAAACGTAGCTTGACAGATTAACGATAAAGGTAAAAATAAGATTTGCGCAAATTTGCTTAGGAGTTATGAGAAATTTGATTTTATGTGTAGTTGCGATAGTAGCAACATTGACAATGGGATTTGAAGCAAAAGCAGAGATAAACGATACAAAACCCAAAACAATCTCACTGCTTACATGTGAGCCGGGAAACATGTTATACACCTTGTTCGGCCACACCGCTATTCGCATTAAAGATGTAGATAGCGATTGGGTATTCAACTACGGAACATTCGATTTTGACACTCCGAACTTCTACGGAAAATACATCAAAGGTGAGTTGATGTATCAATTGGCGGCACAACCATTCAGCAGTTTCTATAATACCTACGATAGAATGGAGGTTGCTGTTTACGAACAAGAGCTAAAACTCGACTCTGCCCAGCAGCAGAAATTGATTCGCGCTCTATTGGAGAACTATAAACCTGAAAACAGAACCTATCTGTACGACTTTCTGTATGACAACTGTGCTACCCGGGTTCGGGATTTGTTTGAAAAACATATTACTGATTCTGAATCGACATATAGATGGGCAATTGCAAAGAGTTCTGATAAGACATTCTGGAACCTTTTAGATGAGAAATTAAGAATTGCCCCATGGTGCGAATGGGGAATTCACACACTTTTAGGTCAGGATGGTAACAAAGTAGCAACAGCGCGCGAAGAGATGTTTCTGCCAGAAATGTTAATGCAGGCTGTAAGCCAGGCAACCATTGACGGAACCCCATTGGCTAAAGAGGCAGTAAAGATTATTGACTATCCAAAACGAACCGAGATAAAGACTCCATGGTATGTAAATCCTCAATTTGCTTTTTGGGCATTGGCACTTGTTATTATTGGAGGAACATTCAAAATGAAGCGAACAAGATTTATCTTTATACCAATGTTGTTCCTGACAGGAGTTTTAGGCCTGCTATTATTTTACTTGGCAGCATTCTCACTACATCCTATGACAAATCCAAACTGGAACTTGCTTTGGGCTTGTCCATTGAATCTCTTCTTTATTCCATTTTTGGTAAAGAACAGGTGGAGAACAATAAATATCTATCTTAATTGCTATATGGGATTACTAATTGCGGGCATAGCCATTCTATTCTGGACTACACCCGCTATATCATTTGCAACAATACCCTTAATGTTGATTATGTTCTATCTCAGCTATAAGGAGTTGCGTTGCCTTCCATAACCACTCCTTTTTAGGATGATTCAGAACTCGTTTAGGAATGTTTGTGCGCTTCTTATTGGCGTACACAGCACCTGTTACTCCCTTTAATTCCGGGTCAAGCAACAACTTAACAGCTGTTGATGCGCCTCTCTTAGGTTGATAAATAAACGGACGGAAGAACCAGTCACACAACTTGTCAACAACGATATTGCCCATTCTGATTATGTTAGTGCTGACAATTCCCGGATCTGAAGCATTGACTGTTATACCTCTATCTTTTACCTCTTCAGAGAGTTTTAATGTAAAGAGAGTCAATGCAAGTTTAGAGTCTGAATAGAAAACAAAACGGTTAAAAGAGTTCTTTGTTCTATAGAATGGCTCCTCTGCTACTCTACCAATCAAGTAGGTGCATGAGACGGTATTTACAATACGTGAGCCCTCGCCCATAAGTGGCAGAAGAAGGTGTGTCAAACGGTAGGGGCCTACATAATTCACCGCCATTGTCTTCTCAATACCATGAATTGTATTCTCACGATTCCAACATAGTACACCGGCATTATTTGCCAAAAGTGCAATTGGCATACATAATTGCTTAATCTCGGAAACAAACTTATCGATTATAGAAAAGTTTGTCAAATCAAGTTCATAGGCAAAGATATTCTTGTTTCCACTCTCTTCGCACAATTTTCGGCATAAATCCTGCGATTTTGATGGATTTACGCAAGCCATAATAACATAGTAACCCTGCTTAGCAACCTCGAGAACAATCTCACGTCCCATTCCGCCATCGGCTCCCGTTATTATGGCTAATTTATTATTGTTATTCATCACCTTTTATCTTTCACTTAACTAATATCACATCGCTACATTCACTACGTTCATTGCGCCAATAAGGGGAGTTATAAATCGGCGGCGGTTAACCACACTTCGTGTGCTTCTACTCCTCGCGGTTCGGCATAACCCAAGTAAACTTGGCTTCTGCATTCGCTCCGCAGCGTCGGTTCGGCATAGTGCAAACAAGTTTGCCTTCTGCGTTCGGCTTGCACTAATGTTCGCCATTGCTGCGCAATACCGCAAAATCGGCGGCGGTTAACCACACTTCGTGTGCTTCTACTCCTCGCGGCTCAGCATAACCCAAGTAAACTTGGTTTCTGCATTCGCTCCGCAGCGTCGGTTCGGCATAATCCAAGCAAACTTGGCTTCTGCACTCACCTTGCACGATTTTTCCTAATTCCTAATTGTTTACTCCTAACTATCAATACTTCTCATTCCTCTTAATCTCTTTCATCAAACACTTAGGCAAATTCTCCTCGGTCTGATGACACTTCATCTCCAACGAGTACATATGACCAATGCAGTAGTTTGAGTGTGTACATGAACAACGCTTGAAACTTTCATCACGCAGATGATTTACAAACTCGGGATCATTCAATAAAGCTCGTCCCATCTGGACTGCATCAAATCCACAATCCAACACGTGATCAATCTTATCGCGTGCAACCAAACCTCCCACATAGATAAGCGGCATATCCAACTTCTCTCGGAACTTCAAAGCATCGTCCAGGAAGTAAGCCTCTTTAAATGGCACGGTTGGAGCCGCAAACTGTCCGAACATTCCAACTCCAAGCTTTAACCACCACATACTATTTGGTAAATAGTGGGCAACTGTCTTTTTAGGGAAAGCACCACGCATAACATATTGAGGAGCCCTGCTTACAAAACCTCCACTCAACACCAATGCATGTGCCCCACACTCTTTAAGGGTTTCGGCAACAACCATTGACTCATCAATCTCCATACCTCCCTTAAAGCCATCGCGCATATTCATCTTAACCACAACAGCCATATCATCTTTGGCCGCACTCATAACCTCGTCCATGGCTATCTTCATAAATCGCATACGATTCTCTAATGAGCCTCCAAACTCATCCTTTCTGCGGTTTGTATAAGGTGAAAGGAATTGGCTGATAAGATATCCATGTCCTGCATGAAGTTCAACGGCGTCGAATCCTGCTTCGCGGGCAAGATTGACTCCTCGCCCGAAACTCTTGGCCATCTCATAGATCTCCTCCTTGCGCATTGCCCTGTGAAAAGTTGGCGAATAGAGGTTAAAACCATTAGATGCAGAGATAGGCATACATCCCGCAGTACCACGGTGACACATATTTCCACAATGTCCAATCTGAATAGAAGCAGCAGCACCCTCTTTATGGATTGCGTCTGTCAATAACTTCAAATCAGGGACAGTATCCTGTTTCAACCATAATTGTGACTTGAATGACAAACCGCTATGCTCAGTAGCAGCATAAGCAATAGTAGTCATTCCTACTCCACCCCTTGCCACAGATGTATGATAATCATATAACATTTGTGTAGGTCGGTTGTCCTTACACATACCCTCGAATGCTGCAGAACGAATAGTTCTGTTTCTCAATGTTAAAGGACCGATTTTTACCGGTGTAAATATCTTAGACTCACTCATGATCTAGTATATAAATGGTATTATTCTCTTTAAATTTTTTCCCTTCATCTCCTCAGGAAACCACGCTTTATATCGCTTGTTTATTGTATTTGCACGAGGTGCAAGGTTTGCAAATGTCCATGCTGCAAACAAAGCTCCCGCCCATGACCAGGTCATTATTGCAAAACCGCACCACTCTACAAACTCACCAAAATAGTTGGCACTGGTAACATAGTTAAACATACCGCCTTTTGGTAAATAGTGGTTAGTATCGCCAGGCTTTCTCAAATTTCTTACGATATGGTCTGAATGCCAATTCACTCCCATTCCGAAAAGGAAAATAGCAACTCCAACTATGAATTGTGGTGTTGTAAGCCAGCTTTTAACATACATATCTTCCGGAGCAAGATAGAATAGCCACTTACCCTGAATATACCCATTCAACACATTGAATACGACACCCATCAACATAATACCGACTGGCATTTTACTCTTTCCGGACATCTTGAAGGGAAAGATAAACGAACGTTGAAAATAGTGTAACTCAAACAACAAGAAGAATATAAAAGGTACCGTATTAAATTTAACGGGCGAGGCCATCCACATAACCAGCATAGTGATAAATACCGGAGCCTCCATCAAAACCCAAGCCAATTTGTTATTGATCGGGAATCCCCACTTTTTATCAAACAACATGCCATACCCTGCCTCAACAAAGTATAGACATACAAAGACAATCAGCGCAATAATTGCCATCGATATAAGTAAAGTATTATAGCACTCCATAATATACTCTTTTGATGAATTTACATTTCAGTCTGTTAATTATAATCAAGCAAAGTTACGAAAAAATAACTATTATGACTCTATATTCATTACAGTTTTATAAGGTTTGTTTTTATAAGCATAAGTAGTACTTTTGTACCAACAATAACTAAAAGATAATAAACGGATATGGTTAAGCACATTGTAATGTTCAAATTGACTCCATTTGCATGTGAAGAGGCAAAACAGGAGAAAATGGCTGAGATTAAAAGAGAGTTAGAGGCTCTAAAAGGAGTTATTCCAAATGTTGTTGAGCTTAAGGTTGGTTTGAATAGTAATCCTAATGAGACATGGGATGTGGTGTTAGAGAGCGAATTCAATAGCTGGGAGGATTTGCAAAACTATGCAGTTCACCCTTTGCACGTCGCATTCGGCAAAAACATTCTTGGTCCGGTTAAAGCTGACCGTTCTTGCGTTGATTACGAATTCTAAGAAGCAGTTTTAAATTTAAAACAACTTCTAATTCTTTTTGGTTCGTTTTTGCAAGGTTTTCATAACCAAGGCTATCTGAGGAACTGGCATCGCTTTTGCCACAATGTAGGTATCGTTAAAAAGGAAAACGGTATGTACATTCTTTGGGAAAAGCGGTGCATAATTTTCAACCGCAACATTCACACTACCCTTTGAACGCTCACGAACAGCATACTGCTTTTCTGAATATTCCGACATATCCTGCATCGGTTCCAAAGGATAAATCAAAATCAGTATATCATATTTTTTACCGACAAATCCTTTAAACGAACTGATATCCAAACTTATAACTCCCGGTGAGTCTGCCTCAACCACTACTGTTTTAGGTATTATATCATGATATCGGTTCAGCGACTGCCATGGTAAATAGCCATTTTGGTTATATACTTTTTTGAAACGCAAGGCAAATTTACCTCCATAACAATCATCATCGGCAATCTTAACATAAACTCTGTCAAGTGAACCAAATTTATTATTCCTGATTATAACACCGACCGAGTGTCCGTATTCTGTATAGTATGGCACACCGTTACCCCCCATCTGCGAGAACATAAATGTGGTATCGCCCATACATAACTCCTCCTCAAACCTTGCATAAACATCGACATCATCGACCTCTATTTTCCTGGCTCTTAACTTTATAATCCCCTGTGCTTCAATAATTTTAGCACATGGAATAATTGTGTCGTAGTAACCGGCACAAGAGAAGAAAAGATCTGATGCCAACTCCTCTGTTGTTAATTTGAAAGAGAAAATACCACGCGCATTTGTCGCCAAACCCCTGTTTGAATTCATCAATGCCACATAGACATCGGGCACTCCACGACCTCGCCCATCATCAATCACCCTTCCCTGCAACAACACCAACTCTTGAGCATTGAGCGAACATGAGAGAAGAACCATAACAACAAAAAAGAGCAATTTAATCAATAATTTCATAGCACTATCTTTGTATTAGTTTGCAAGTTTAAATATAAATATATAACTTGCAAAAAAAAATGAAAAAAATATTACATATTTTAATTTTAATACAAATTTCCTATTTTGCGTATGCCCAACAGAGCAAATTAGCTCAGGAGATGTATAGCTTTGTGAGTAGCAAAATGGAGGAAAAATTGTTCCTGCACATAGACAAAGAGACCTGCCAACCCGGTGACACAATATGGTTTAGAGGTTTTCTGACCGATGCCAATCAAAACAAACCAGCTGATTATAGCAGCTATATCTATGTAGAAATTTTCGATCGTCAAGATTCTGTATATATTCGTGAAAAGATTGAGAGAAGTGGCGAGGACTCACTATTTTTAGGTTGTATAGCCATACCGGAAAATCTACAACAAGGTGAGTATTTTTTGAGGAGCTATACCTACTACATGCAAAACCAAGAGGAGACCTTCTATGACACAAAACGCATAAGAGTAATAAACCCCTTTGACCACAGAGTTGTAATTAATGCAATATCTATTTCCAAACGTGGTGGCGAACGTGAATTACAATTAACCTTTACCAATGCCAAGGGAACAATATACGAAAATTTGGAGTTTCTATACAGAATCCCGGGAGAGACTCAATTCGGAGAGTTTGAAGTATCAAATACCGGATATTCAGGTAAAGCAAACATCACAATAAAAGACTCTCTATCCGATCATATCCTAATCAAATCATCAACTAATAGTATTGTAGACATGGAACAATATATTCCTATTCCACATAGCAAGCGGGATTTCCACATTCATTTTATGCCTGAGGGTGGAAAGTTGATTGCCAACTCTAAACAACGCATTGGGGTAAAATGTATTGGTCGCGATGGTTTAGGATTGCCTGTTTCAGGAACTATTATTGATGAAAACGGAAGGATTATAACGGAGTTCAATACGAACGATTTGGGTATGGGAAGTTTTGAAATTGAGAGCTATGAAGGTAGAATATATACAGCTATTGCCCAAAGCAACGACGGCAGAGTAAAAAGATTTCAAATTCCAACCCCATCAACCGGCTACGCTATAAGGGTTGAAAGAGACGATAAAAACATAAAATACTCTATACTACACTCTAAGAATGAGTCTTTACGAAATAAAGAGTTATTGGTTATATCTCGTGGAATTCTTCTGCTTCAGATTGATTTAAATCAATCGCCACAAGCTGTATTATCACTAAACGACACTCCTGAAGGCATTTTAAACTTTCGGTTGGTTGACAAGCAGATGAACACTTATAGTGAACGATTAATATATAATCATAAAAATAACAGACCTAAATTAAGTTTAATTACACCATACGAATTGACTGGAGAACATGAAAGTGAAACAGTAACTTTAAATTTGGAAAATGCAGGCGATATTGTTTCAGGAAACTTCTCAATATCAATTACCAACAATCGACTTAACAAAAGTAATATGGATAATTGCGGAATAGATTCGTACTTGTTATTAAAGAGCGATTTAAAGGGACACATAGAAACTCCTGATTTCTACTTTCCAAAAGACTCTTGTATACGTGTTAAGGATTTGGATAATTTAATGCTCACACAAGGATGGCGACAATTCGACTCTCCAATAAACAATACATACTACATGGAGCGAGGACAATTTATATCAGGGAGTGTTGAAAACTTTATAGGTAAAAGTAGTGCTCACGCATCAATAACTATGGAAGGATCAAATGGGATTGTAAAACATACCGTATGCGATGAGAACGGTAAATTTATTATAGACGATATTTTTTTTCGCGAAGGAACCCAATTCACTATAAAAGCCCAAAGTAAACGAGGAGGGACTAATCAAAAATTAACTATTGACAATCAGGAATTTAGAAAGCTAAAACTGACTATACCTGAGGCCTCATTTATTCGTAACAATGACAATATATTTTTCAAATCCCATACCATAGACTACATATACACGGAGCAAGGAATACGTATAAACACCTTGGGCGAGGTGTCGGTAAGAAAAACACCAAAACAGATAAATTATGAGCTTATATCCAGAGCAATAGATGTACGTAATAGACAATTGTTTCATATGGGTATAACTGACATAAAAACTTATGGTAGCTTTGGTAAATTTCAAACTCCATGGGGAGAGAGTATTGAGAATATTGAGCATAATGAAAGTATTGAGAGTAGTGCCAATAGGCAGTTTAATGGTTATCGAATATACACTTCCGGCTCAATGATGAATACATACTCATACTATCAACGAATTCTTCGTAATTATTCACCTGAGAACTATAGATCAAACAATATGAAAGCAACTCGCGCACACTATAATTTTAAAACATACGGATTTGAGCCCCCTAAACTATTGGGAGTAAAGTATGATTATATTGGTGGCGCGTATCGTACAACAGGTATTTACGACTATTACCTACCACATTATGAAATAGAGTTCAACACCCAAACAATTACGCCTTTAGCCCCTCAATTAAGTGAATACACTACATTCTACCAACCCCATTACAATGTCGATAAAGATCTTATGAATATTGTTGATGAAAAGATTACGCGATATTGGAATCCCAATGCAAAACTATCAAGTGATTCACAACTAAACATTACTTTTCCTCGTGCAAAACTCGATGACACCTACACGATTACTGTTAATGGAATTACCGACAACGGCACTCCACTCTACATACAGCAATATATTGAATAGAAAACGAGGCTTAGTGTTATTTCACCAAACCTCGTTCATAATATTTTATGCAATCTGATCAATATTCAAAATCAACCGGAGCATCAGCAAGTTTTGGATGTTTCATATCTTTATCCGAAAGAATTGCCTTGTCCATAGGAATTCTCCAATCAATACCCAATGACTCATCTAAAATAGATATTCCTCCCTCGCTCTGAGGAGCGTAGAAGTTATCGCATTTATATTGGAATATCGCCTCCTGGCTTAATACGACAAAACCATGTGCAAATCCCTTAGGAATAAAGAATTGTTTATGGTTTTCCTCGGTTAGTTCCACTGCAACATGTTTTCCATAAGTTGGACTACCCTTACGCACATCAACAGCAACATCAAGAACTGCACCTTTAACAACCCTAACCAACTTACTTTGAGTATATGGTGGCTTTTGGTAATGCAACCCTCGCATAACACCATAACTGGACTTACTTTCATTATCTTGAACAAAAGTAATATCAGCCACCTTATCGGCAAATTCACGTTGAGAAAATGACTCAAAGAAATATCCACGAGCATCGTTGAATATTCTTGGTTCTATTATTATAACTCCGGGAATTTCGGTCTCTATTACATTCATATTAGCCCTCTATATCTGAATTACTAACTAACTTACTTACAAGCAAATCTGCGCAAATCACATCTTTAACTTTATCGTTAATCTGTCAAGCTACGTTTTCTATACTTGCAATCCTGTGGATTTGCTTTAATTTGTTGTCTACCAACCCCCAAAGCAAATCTGCGCAAATCACATCTTTAACTTTATCGTTAATCTGGCAAGCTACGTTTTCTATACTTGCAATCCTGTGGATTTGCTTTAATTTGTTGTCTACCAACCCCCAAACCCCCTTCGCCTTATTCACTACGTTCATTACGGCTAATAAGGGGGCTTAGCAAATTGCAAGCAATTTGTAACTCCTCACTCCTAACTCCTAACTATTCACAATTATTCACTGTTCACTCCTAACGTTCTTTTATCAGGCTTTAGCCAAATTATTGGGATCAACTAAAAAATCAGAACCTTTTCTCTTGATATTGAAGTTTTCCTTAATAACAGCTGCCATATTGAAAGTTGGCAATATAATACCACTAACAGGAGTTCCCTCGCACTTTGCAATCAGCACTCCACGCATAGTTGTTGAAGTTTCCATAGCCAGATGACGCAAGAATTGAACAGGAACACTCCATCCCTCAGGAACCTCAAATGCAATAAATGTCTCGGCTGGCATTGCAAATATCAATGAGAATTGTGCAACCATGATTACCTGATCATTCTGCATATAGTTTATTGTTGATGTACACGCCAAACTTCTCTCCTCAACATTGGCAGCAAAATTAAATTGTGCATTTATCTTAATCTCCTCGCCAACCTTTAACTTATCAGGGAAAATTGCAAACTGTTTTGTCTCAGCCTTCACAATTCTATAACTAATCTGAACCTCTCTCTTCTCCATAATTTTATTATCTTTAATATTTTACTAATTACACTTCAAATATGTAAACCTATGTTAGGACAAGACAAACTCCTAACTGTTCACTGTTCACTATTCCCAATTCGTAAACGCTTCGCGTTTCCGCAAAATCGGCGGCGGTTCGGCATAATCCAAATAAATTTGGTTTCTGCACTCACCTTGCACGATTTTTCCTAATTCCTAATTCCTAATTAACTCCTAACTCCTAACTCCTAACTAATCATAAATCTTCCACCCATGCGTACCTCCATCGCAAAACTGAAAATTCATAACCTGACCATCAAGAGCATCCAATGCTCTCATTACCTGTTTCTTATGAGTTGGTTTTACAACAAACATAATAAATCCGCCACCTCCAGCACCACTAACCTTTCCTGCTATAGCACCAGCATTCATCGCAACATCCATCGCCTGTTGAATCATTGGATTAGTTATCGAGGTCGCCATCTTCTTCTTATCCTCCCATGCCTGGCCTAAAATAGTTGCAAAGCCTTGAATATCTCCGCGAAGAAGCACATCTTTCATATCTTTGGCACTCTGCTTTATTCGGTGCATTGCTTCAATTGCTACGGTATTTCCGCTTGAAGTGTTTCTCTTCTGCTCATCAATAATCTTCGCAGAACTCCTGGATGCTCCGGTATAATAGAGAACCATACTTGATTCCAACTCATCAATAATCCATCTCTTTACACGCAAAGGATTTACAATAACATGGTTATCAGAAAGGAACTCCATGTAGTTAAATCCTCCGAAAGCAGCAGCATACTGATCCTGCTTACCTCCACTCAACGCCAAATCCTCTCGCTCAATTTTATAGGCTAAGTGTGCAATCTCATAATCGCCCATTGGCAGATTAAGCCACTCGACAAAAGCTTTCAAAATAGCAACGACCATTGTCGATGAAGAACCCAAGCCGGAACCCGCAGGAGCATCAGAGTATGTTGTTATTCTAAATGAGCGAGGCCTCGCCCCATAATCCTTAACCACTCTGTTATAAACTCCTTTATGAAGATCCAAACAGCCATCAATAGGCAAAGAATCCGAGACAGGATAACATACCTCTTGCTGCAAATCAGTAGCAATAATCTCTATTTTATCGGAATCGGTCTCCTCTATTGAACAGTAGGCGTACATATTTATAGTGGCATTTAGCACCAAACCTCCATATATATCGCTATAGGGCGAAACATCACTGCCTCCACCTGCCAATCCCAATCTTAAAGGAGCCTTACTTCTTATAACCATCTTTATAACTTTTTTTCCTAAGAATAATATCTTGCGAAGATAAGTAAAAATGGAAAGATTGAGTACTATTTATGACATTTTTTTCATTACCTTTGTACTTTAACATTTATTTAAACTACCATGAATCGTATTGTCAGTAAAAAACAGTTTTCAGAGAAGGTATTTCAATTCGAGGTGGAAGCGCCATTGATTGCAAAATCTCGCCGTCCGGGAAACTTTATTATTGTAAGAGTTGGAGAGATGGGCGAGCGTGTACCATTGACAATTTCAGACGCAAACATTGAAAAAGGCACTATAACCCTTGTTGTGCAGAAAGTTGGTGCATCATCATCAAGATTGTGCGACTTGAACGAGGGCGACTATATAACCGATGTTGTAGGTCCATTGGGACGTCCGACCGATATAGAGAAGGTGGGAACCGTTCTTGCTTGTGGAGGAGGAGTTGGAATGGCACCCCTATTGCCAATTATCAAGGCTTTAAAAGAGGCCGGAAACAAGGTTATAACCATTGCTGCAGCAAGAACAAAAGAGTTGATTATTCTTGAGGAGGAGGCACGTAAATACTCTGATGAGTTTATCGTAATGACCGACGATGGAAGTTACGGAAACAAGGGAGTTGTTACTGTTGGAATGGAAGAGGTCATTGCACGTGAGAAGATTGATTTGTGCGTTGCCATAGGTCCTGCCATTATGATGAAATTCTGTGCCCTCACCACTAAAAAATATGATATTAAGACCATTGTCAGCCTTAATACAATTATGGTCGATGGTACAGGAATGTGTGGAGCATGTCGTGTTACTGTGGGTGGCAAAACACGATTTACCTGCGTTGATGGCCCTGAGTTCGACGCTCACCAGGTTGATTTCGATGAGATGTTGAAGCGTATGGGTGGATTCAAATCCGAGGAGAGCACAAAACTTGGTCACTATGCGCATGAGCACGACGTTGAGGATAATAGTCGAAATGCAGAGTGGCGTGCAGAGCTTCGCAAGGCAATTCCCGGTAAGGCACGTACAGAGATTGAGCGAGTTAAAATGCCTGAGTTAAAACCGGAGATAAGAATCACAAGTCAGCGTTTAGAGGTAAACTTGGGATTGACCGAAGAGATGGCAGTAACCGAGGCAAAGCGTTGTATGGACTGCGTAAACCCAACTTGTATGGAGGGTTGCCCTGTAGGAATCAATATTCCGGGCTTCATTAAAAACATTGAGCGCGGTGAGTATATCAAGGCAGCCGGAGTTTTGAAAGAGACAAGTGCTCTACCCGCTGTATGTGGACGTGTATGTCCACAAGAGAAACAGTGTGAATCTAAGTGTTTCTATATCCAAAAACTTCATAAAGAGCCGGTTGCTATTGGCTATTTGGAGCGTTTTGCATCTGATTACGAAAGAAAATCAGACCAGACTACCCTACCACACGTTGCCCCTGCAAATGGTATTAAGATTGCTGTAATTGGTTCAGGACCTTCAGGATTGTCATTTGCAGGAGATATGGCTAAGTTTGGATACGATGTAACTGTATTCGAGGCTCTTCACCAGATTGGAGGAGTATTGAAATATGGTATTCCTGAGTTCCGTTTGCCAAATGCCGTAGTTGATGCCGAGATTAAAAACTTGAAAAAGATAGGTGTTAAGTTCGTTACCGACTTCATTGTAGGAATGACCGACACTGTTCAACATCTTGAGGAGCAAGGCTACAAAGGATTCTACGTTGCTTCGGGAGCAGGACTACCTCGTTTTATGAATATTCCTGGCGAGAACAGCAATGGTATCCTATCATCGAACGAGTATCTGACACGTGTAAATTTGATGGGTGCAGATAGTCCAAACTCTGAGACTCCAGTTATTCGTGGAAAGAATGTAGTGGTTGTTGGTGGTGGAAACACCGCGATGGACTCTGTTCGTACTGCTAAGAGAATGGGAGCCGAGCGTGCCATTATCGTATACAGAAGAAGTGAGGATGAGATGCCTGCCCGTCTTGAGGAGGTTAAGCATGCCAAGGAGGAGGGATGTGAGTTTATGACACTATGCAACCCTATCGAATATATTGCCGATGAGACAGGTAGAGTATGTGGAGCAAAGATTCAGAAAATGGAGCTTGGCGAGCCTGATGAGTCTGGTAGAAGAAGCCCTGTACCTGTTGAGGGAAGCGAATTTATCCTTGATACTGACATGGTTATTGTTGCTGTCGGAGTATCGCCAAACCCAATTGTACCACGTTCTATTTCGGGACTTGAGGTTTCAAAACGAGGAACCATTGTTGTAAACGATGGTATGCAGAGTAACATTAACAACATCTTTGCCGGAGGTGATATTGTTCGCGGTGGTGCTACAGTAATCCTTGCTATGGGCGATGGCCGTAGAGCTGCTGCTGCAATGCACAAAGAGCTATCAAAGTAAAAAG
>JAGBFU010000063.1 GCA_017936285.1 Marinifilaceae bacterium
AAACCGAAGAGGGGTGGCTACAAATAGAGGCTATCTCTCTTCGATTTGTCAATTCAAAAATTATTCGTAAATTTGTCGTAAGCAACTGTAGTTTTGAAGTTTTTATGGCAAAAGTCGGACCTGAAAACGACACCTTGAAACAACCCAAGTGTCCCTCGAATTGGGAGTATAGTACTTGGCAAAGGCAATTGCTTGATATACAGAGTGGAGAGCAGATGGACAGACTCTCGTTTTCCGCATCTTATCTTACCAACCCCCAACCCCCTTCACTTGGTTCACTACGTTCACCACGTTAATAAGGGGGCTTATAAAGCAATGTTTTTTCACACTCCTCACTGGTAACTCCTAATTACTAATTACCATTAGGCTCGAACTCGCGACCCATAAAACAAATGTCTTGTAAACTCTTTGATATAAAACGCTCTAAACTGCACAAGAGCATTTCTCTATACACTTTTTAAGGTCGAAAAATTGAACAGCGAAAGTTGCAGTATTCTTATGCGTTTTTATCGCTCACAAATCACACAATAAGATCCCTATAATCTCAGATTCAAAAATATAATCCTTTCATACAAATACAACCCCGCCTTTCGCGGACTTTGCAAAGTATTGCAACGCCCATGATGCAATATATTGCACAAATGCTTTGAAGACTAGAAAACTTTTTATACTTTTGTATCAAAAGTGCAATATACTTCCTATGGATTATAAGATTATTAAGGAGAGAAGAACTATTCTCTGTCTGACACAACAGGATTTGTCGGACTATACAGGGTTGAGTGTTCGCTTTATCAAGAGCGTAGAAGCGGGCAAGGGGAATCCATCAATTCAATCACTGGCAAAGATTGCAGAGGTTCTTGGTTTGGAGATAGTGCTGAAAGTTAAAGAGAGTAATGTATGAGAGTAGCGGAGGTCTTTACAAACGGAGTATTAGCGGGTACATTGTCGGAAACAGATGAGGGCAAATATATCTTCAAGTATGATAATACCTATTTGCTAGATAGCCGCACTCGAGCTATATCCCTATCATTCCCTAAACGCAAAGAAGCCTTTGTTGCGGATGAGTTATTCCCTTTTTTCTACAACATGCTTTCCGAGGGGGCGAACAAAGCATTGCAGTGTATGACGCTCAAAATTGATGAAAATGACGCCTTTGGATTGTTGTTGGCAACTGCCGACAATGATACCATTGGGGCTATAACAGTGAAGAAATTATAAAAAAGATAGATGTATGTCCCGGAACATTGGCTGTGGGCTATGACAAATATAGTCCCTCGTGTGTTCGCAATATGTTTGGTGGCAAGCAAGTAAGTCCGTTTTTGGATTTTAGCTACGATGCCAACCACGAGGATTTTATTGCGTCTGTCAATAAAATCTCCATTTCGGGAGTACAAGAGAAACTATCCGCCATTATACGCGATAAAAAGATTTGCCTTACGCCAGAGGGCGAGCATGGTCGCTACATAATCAAACCTGCACCCGACTATAAACACCTGCGCTTTCGTGAGCAGATTCCGGCAAACGAGCACCTAACAATGCAAATTGCAAGGCAGGTATATAAAATCAAGACTGCCGAAAATGCAGTAGCGTTTTTCTCGGATGACAAGATTGTGTATATAACAAAGCGTTTTGACTACGCTGCCGACGACACCAAGATAGCACAAGAGGACTTTGCTTCGTTAGCAGGTAAGACTGCAAACACCCACGGCAAAGACTTCAAATATACAGGAAGCTACGAGGATGCTGCGATGTTGTTGCGCAAAAGTGTGGCCGCTTGGCAAGTGGAGATGTCCAACTTCTTCGCACTTGTTGTGTTTAACTATCTCTTTGGAAATGGTGATGCTCATCTCAAAAATTTTTCACTACAACAGACAACTGGTGGCGATTACATTATGACACCCGCATACGACCTGCTGAATACCTCTATCCATTTTGACGATAGCGATTTTGCGTTACGAGAGGGCTTGATGCCGAGAGAGGCTCATTCGGAGATATACTTGAATACAGGACATCCTTGTCGTGATGATTTTGCGGAGTTTGGTCGTAGAATAGGTGTGTTACCCAAGAGAATAGACGCCATTGTAGAGTTGTTCGCAACGGAGCAACCAATGGTCTACGAGCTAATAGAAAGCTCGTTCCTTGATGACCGCACAAAGCGTATGTATAAGCGATCATACGAAGAGCGATTGCACAGTTTTCAACGAACAGACAAGTAAAATTACATCGGAGAATTCCTCGCCATCGTATAGGCTGTCAAATATATCCTCAGAACCCCCGAAGTACCCCGCATTATTTACTCGGATAGCATTACCGCAATCACTTGGTATCGTAACAAGCAAATCGCATCATCTCGACGCTGTGAGCAGCTGCAATTAGCCGAGATTTTCCTCAAGGTAATGGCAGCTAAAATAGACGATATTCAAGTGATATATTGGAATAATCGCGAGTGGAGCGAGACACCTGCAGACTTCGGAAATAAGTAAATAATTAGTGGTCAAGGACATTCCCTCCAACGTTGTTGCTGTTGGGAATCCTTGCCGTGTGTTACGTCCGATTACCGATGCAGAGAAGCTGAGATCATGGGATAAGTCTGACTTATATCTCTAATTCGCCCCTGCTCCTAACTAATCTCCCCTACCTAATCAACAACCCAACCATCCAGGCCGCACAGGCCTCCTGGTGGCTTAACTCTTTAGAATAGGGGTGTAGATTGGCTAGTCCAATACCGAAAATATTGACAAGTTCTATTGAATTCTGATACGGTACAACCATATCTCCCGCAGAGTAATAGAGATACACCGAATGCAAAGGCTTCCACCCTTGAGTCAAATCATTTAACTCAAGGCAGCGATACAGAGCATTTGCAACATCTGACTCTTTATCAAGCATCTCAGGACTTAAAATATCACATAGATAGATCTCATTATCGGCAAGCCTTTCATCTACAGTTACTCTGATATTATTATAAAAAACCTCGTTTATCTGCGACGTCTTATACAACTTGCTCGCAATCATTTCGTCAATCTGCTCCTTATACTGCAAATATCTCTCCGAGAAGATATCATTCTCGCTATACCTGCCCATAATCTCGGGATAGGAGTCACACATCGCCTTAATTGTCAAAGGGAAAACCACGGGATATAAACTCTTTCCACTGGTATAATACTCATCCATAGTCACTACGGGCGAGAATGGGCCTGCACAACATGACGTATAACCAAAATGCCACTGCTCTGCAAACTCCTTATGTGTATCCATATATTTATGCACTGCCATAGCATTACCTGCTCCTTGCGATGCCCCCATTACATTCAACTTCCAGCCATCCTCCATACCTCTCTTTGTCAATGATTCAAATATGGCATAGCCCGATGTAAGCGCATCTATCGAGTTAATTGCATTCAGATCATGATTCATATATGGATGAACCATATCGACCGAGGCTCCATACCCGATATAATCGGGCATAATCACCAAATCATTTCCCAAAACAAATGGCTCCATAGGGAATCCTATTGATGGGGCATCACCGTTAAAGGTAATAGTATAGTGCTCGACAAGATCTATATTTTCGGGCGAGAAATCACACCACTCTCCGTTATCAAAATAGCCAAGCCACCATACCATTGATGAAAGTGTAACCGGCTTATTGTATTGATCTACACTGAGGTAGTTGTATACAACCTTTCTGAAATATACCTCAACACCCTCTACTCCCTTATCAGACTTCAGTTTATTGATATACTTCTCAAAATTGTCTATCAAAGCCTGATTTTGTTCCTGTTCTTCAGGTGTTGCTCCATCTGAAAAGAGGTGATTATTAATAAACTCAATCAGATTATACGTCTTATCGCTCACAACAGAATATGAGAGATCCGAAAGTTTGTAACTCCTCACATCACTACTATCATCACATCCACAACCGGTAATACCCATTAGCAATATGGTTAATACAATATTAAATAGTCTTTGATACATTATCTTCACACTCAATACAACTTCTTAATCGTGCATATTTCCTATAGCCTTGTTATAATCCGAAATGGCAACATGCTGAGAGTGCCATGCCGATATCATTCCGGTATAGGCAGAGATCCATGATGTCTGCGCCGACAATACATCAAGAATTGTCAACTTACCCTCGTTATAACTGAAGGTATTCAAATCCAGATTCTCATCTGCTATAGTAACATTATGTTCAGCTATCTGAATCTTTGATAGATTCTCATTCAAAATAGTCCAACAGTCAGTAACCTCCTTCACTACTCCATCAACCTGCTTCTGAAGCTCATACTTTGTACTCTCAAGTTTTTTGCGTTGTACTCCAAGACTCTTATATCTGGCACCCCAATTGAAAACAGGAATGGTTAGCTTCACATACAATGAGTGTCCCCAATATCCCTTGTTGTCGATATTAATTGCCGAACTACCCCAGGTCTCGCTCAGACCGGCATACAGTGAAGGGTTGAATGCCGCAGCGGTTCCCTTTATCTGCTGCTCCTGAAGCAACACATTCAATTGTGCAATTGCCACCTCCGGACGCAAATCCAGAATATCACCGGGATTTACGATACCCGGAATCTCCAGATTTGACGATATCTCATCTGCCAGTTCTATTGGAGTATATGGATCCCGTCCCATCATGATATTCATATTCTGAAGAGCCAGTTCGTAGTATGTTTTACTATCTACCAACTGCAATTTAGCCTCAGCCAAACGGCTCTCGGTCTGTATCAAATCGGTTTTACTTATCTTTCCTTCTGTATACTTAACCTCCACAATATCACGCAACTCAGTTACAATCTGAACATAGCGTTCCACTGTATTATACATCTCCTTCTGTGCAACAGCTCCCCAATATGCCAACTCTGCACCATGAAGCACATTATCGACTGTAAGCTCAACGCTACGCTCCGCAACTTCGCCCTGGAGTTTTGCACTCTTAACACTGCTCATTATAGCTCCACCGGCATACAGGGGCTGGGTCAACTCCAATCCAAGAGCAAAATCCTCACGCTCCATAGGGAAGAAAATCTGGGTTGTAGGAATTGCATAATCTCGGTCCTGAAGCTCATATCGGAAGGTACCTGCACCGGTAATAGCCGGATAGTAAGCACTCTTCGCATACTTTATAGCACTTACCATAGCTTCACACTCAGCCTTGCTTGCCTTTAAATCCTGGCTATATGTCAGCACCTCACGTTTAAATGCCTCCTCATCCATACGCTCCTGAGCCATTACGGGCGAGGCTGCAATAAGTAATATTGTCAATATAACTCCTCTCATACTCTATGATTTTATCTTAAAGAATATACAATAACATACCGGCAACACCAGGATTGTCAACAGTGTAGATGCCAGCAATCCTCCCATGATTGTTGCAGCCATACCTCCAAACATAGAATCGGCCAACAACGGAATCATACCCAGAATAGTAGTACCCGACGACATCGACACTGGCACAATTCTGGTCTTCGTACTCTGAATTACTGCCTCCAAAGGTGCTACACCATTATTTATCTGCAAACCAATCTCATCAACCAGAACAATGGCATTCTTGATATTCATTCCTATCAGGCCAAGCAATCCAAGTGTCGCAAAGAAATCAAGGCTCTTGCCACAAATCAACAAGCCAAGCACAACACCGATAAACATCAACGGCAACATAGCCATGATAATCACTGATTTTCTGTAACTATCGGGGAAAAGCACCAAAAGAGTAACAAAGATCAGCAATACAGCTATCGGCATTTTACCAGCCAAAGCACTCATGGTTATATCCTGCGACTCCTGCTCTCCGAAATACTTTAAGGAATATCCCTCAGGTAGCTCTATCGTCTCGACAAGTGCCTGAATCTCTTGGAACGAGGCTGCATTATTTCCGCCACGTGCCGGAGAGCACTGGATACTCATCTTGCGCTCACGATTATATCTTTGAATCACATTATAATCATACGCAATCTCGGAGTAGTCAAGAACCTGCTCCAGACTGCAACTTCTGCCCGATGTACTGTAAACAGGAAGACTTTTGATATCATTCAAACTCATCTCACCTATGCTCTCATCCATCAAAAGTATAGGAAGAGACTTATCGCCCTCACGGAAAACTCCGATAGGCAATCCCGATGTAGCTATATTCATGGCATTAGCAACATCAACTCTTGTTACACCAAACATATCGCCTCTGTTCTGCGAGAACATATGCTGCCACACAGGAACCTTGACACCCCAACTATTACGTACATCAATAACAGAGGTACATGAATCCTTAATCAACCTCTCCGCCCTGGCAACCAATGATGCCAAAGTATCTATATTGTGCCCTATAAAGGCAAAATCGATAGGAGCATCAGGAACAGGCGACAATGCGAACAATGACGATGTTACTCTGATATCGGGGAAGTTATCCACAACATGTTGATAGAACCTCTCCTCTACCTCTTTAGTCTTATCGGTATCGTGCAACTCAATCAATACGTTAGCATAGTTTGGCAATGGACCAAATGCAGAACTTGCCAGATAGTATCGAACCGGAGAAGCCCCCATCGAAATTGAGTAGTGCTTAATTTCAGGTTGTTCTGCCAACCACTCCTCCAACTCCAGAACATTGCTCTCGGTTGTATGAATTCCATACCCCTCAGGCAGAACCAAATCGGCTCTGAAGAACGGTTTATTCATAAACGGGAAGAAACTCTTAGGCATTTTTGCCATAACCATAAATGAAATTACCAAAACAGCCAATATCAGGAAGATAGTTGCATATCTTCGCTTGATTAATTTAGCCAAAGCACGCTCAAACCACTTGTAGAACTTATTATCATAAGGATCCTTAAACTCCTGACCCGACTTGACATCCTCAAGGATAAAGTTTCCGAAAGTTGTGGTTTGAGTCAAAGCGAATACCCAACTCAGTGTCAATGACAACGCCAATACTACGAAAAGAGGCTTCACAATCTCGGCCACTGAAGCCGGAGCCAGATATAGTGGCAGGAATGAACAGACTGCAATAAAAGTAGCCCCCGCCAGTGCCCACTGCGGTTTCTGTGCTCCGTCAATAAGGGCCTGCCAGCGTCTGACACCACGGCGAACGGCAATCTGAGCATTATCGGTAACCACAATCGCATTATCTACCAACATACCCATAGCAATAATAAATGCCGCAAGCGATGTTCGGTTCAAACCCTCGCCCGTAAATGTCATAAGCAACAGAGTTCCGCTAACCGAGAAGAGCAAAGAGGAACCAATCAACCAACCTGCTCTGCTACCCATCACTAAGAAGATAATTGCAATTACAATAACCAATGACTCTATCAAATTGATGATAAAACCATTATTGGCGTCATTGGCAATGACATTCTCTGGATAGAGACTTACCAGCTCCATTCCGACAGGAAGTCTATCCTTTACTCCGGCAAGTATCTTATCGACCTCTGTACCCACAGCAACTACGTCGTCCTTTGATCCCGATGCAACTGCAATTCCCAATGCAGGCTTGCCATCAACTCTCAACATCTGTGTAGGGGGATCATAATATCCTCGTTCAACAACTGCGATATCGCCCAGACGTACCTGTGAGCCATCGCCCGCAGGAATCAATTGATTTTTAATATCTTCAAGAGTTGCATAAGCACCATCTGCCATCAATCTCAGCTCATAGCCTCCGGTTTGAACAGATCCGGAATTCACCACTCCGTTCTGTCTTGCCAGAATAGCCTTCAACTGCTCAGGATTGATATTCATGGCAGCCAACTTGGCAGGCGATACCTTTACCTCTATAACCTCGGTCTGCTCACCATTGATAGTCACTCTGTCAACGCCATCTACCGGACTTAGCATCATCTTCATATCATTCGCCCAATCACGAAGTTCGGTATATGAGAAGCCCTCATCACCAACCAGAGCATAATAAATTCCGTAAACAGCTCCAAAGTCATCATTAACAGCTACCGCACCGCAACCATCAGGCAATTGAGTCTGGATATTCAACACCTTTCTGCGAAGTTCATCCCACTTATTGGGCATCTCTTCGGGAGTAAGAGTTGCCTCGAATTCAATAGTAATCTTTGAAATTCCAAAATAGGACTCCGACTTTACCTTATAGACATCGGCCATTGCCTGAATCTCACGCTCAATAGGAACGGTAACTAACTCCTCAACCTCGAGTGGGGTTGCACCCGGGTACTGGGTTATCAGGGTTGCCTGTTTAATAACAAAGGGGGCATCCTCCTTCTTCGGGAGTTTAAAAAAGGCTAATACTCCTCCTATCAGAAAAATCGCCAGGAAGAAGTATATCACCTTTTGATTCTCTAAGGAATATTTAGGTATATTCATATCTTACGAAATTACTTGGTTAAAACTTTAACTCTCTGTCCGTCATTCAGAAGTGACGCACCCGCTACAACAATCTGATCATTAGAATCTATATCACCGGTCAATGCAACCATTCCATTCTCTACAACATATGGTGTCAACTCTACAACAACCTTCTCTACACATCCAGAATCACTGTTATAGACCATAACATACGTTCCATCGCCTGTTGATTCAGAAACAATTGCAGAGAGCGGCACAGAACATACTCCCTCCATTACAGGATTGACAATCCTTGCAACCACATTACATGAGAAACCAACTGCAACCTTATATTTATCCAGTGAGAAGTTTGGATCCACTATCTTCAATTTGAATGGGATACCTGCTCCGTCGGGCGAGGCCGTAACAAGCTCCTTAAGCTGACACTTAAACAACTCTCCCTTATAGGTATCAAACTCAACATACATCTCGGTATCCTCGGTAAAAAAGATGGCATTACTCTCGGGAACAGTAAATTTAATCTCCAGATCCTTAGGATTCACAATCTCAAGAACAGTCTTGCCTGCTCCTGCTCTATTATACTGGTTCACATACTTATCAAGAATAAATCCATCGAACGGAGCATACAACTTGGTATCCTTAACATCAAGAACCGCTATCTCGTATGCACTCTTTGCTCCTTCATAAGTAGCCTCGGTTGTCTCGTACTCCTGTTGCGAAATCGCATTTCTTGCCAAAAGACGTTTAGCACGTTCAAAAGCCTCTTTCTGAGTTGCAAGAGCTACCCTCTTGGCATCTCTGTCCAGAATATAATCTGTAGCATCCAACTCCATCAACAACTGTCCCTTACGAACCTTTGAACCCGAAGTAACGTAGGTTTTGGTTACCAATCCCTCCATCTTAAATGCCAACTCGCTTGATTGATTTGCATTTACAACTCCGGTATAAGTACGCTTAATTGCAGAGAGATCCTTAACACTCTCCAACTTTACACTCTTAACAACAGGCGCCTCATTACTATCGCCACCCTTACACGATATTGCCATAAATGCAAATACCGCACACACCAAGATTGCGTCTCTTCTCATATTATAGAATCTGTTTGAATTTATTGTTTATTTATATCTTTACACTGCTTACAATCGTTTCGGCTTCTTTGAGAATCTTTTTGGTCTATATTTCACTTCCTATCTCGGCAATATGTTATATTGCCATCGCTACGAAGTAATATCTATCCTCAAAAATCTTTCTCAAAAAATCTCGAAATAAATTTTAAACAGCTTCTAATCTGTTTTTATTATTTTCACACTCATTGAAAAACAAAAATAGCTAAATCCAATTAAAAATTACTTTTTTAAAATTAAAAATCTTATCAAGAGAATTAAATTTAACATTTATTAACTCTTTATCTCAAAATGTTGGAATATCTTTGCATCACTAAATTATAACATAATTTATATTTTATTAGTTATGAATAAACTAAAACTATTTTTATTTAACGCACTTATAATTCTTCTTCTGCCCTCTCCTGGCAGAGGACAGGTATACGATACCCTAAAAATTAAATTCGGGGTTAATGAGTGGAGAATCAACAACATAGAAGAGGCTTTCAACGTCGAAAAGTATGGACGTATCAAAAGTATTCTCTTTAATGGAGATGCCTCGCCCGACGGCCCGGAGGGGTGGAACACTACCCTCTCCCTGTTACGTGCCATTCACACTCAACGCGCAATTTGTGATATAGCAGAGATTCACGAGTATGAAACACTCTCCATTTTTAAGGGCAATATTAAAACCGAACGCAGTGAATATCCGGAACTCCGATCAGTAACACTGATAATTCAGCACCATGCAACAAACACTATCACACCTCGGAAAGGAGTCCAAAGTGCCGAAATATGTGAAATTGGAAAGATTCCTGTCCGACACATAAAGAGCCTCAATCAACAATATCCTCAACATCGACAGCCTATGATATCAATAGGAACAAATCTTATGTACGATATAATGGGAGCGCCCGACCTTAACATAGAGTATTACCCCACAAACGGATTCTGGTGTTTTGGTAGCGAAGCCACCATCCCATGGTTCAAACAGAATGAGAAGCACCAATATTTCCAACTGCAGCGCTACAGGTTATATGCCAAATACTATCCACGAACACCGAAAAGTTATACCCGATGGCACATATCACCATATATTGAGTGGGGAGTCTATGATTTTGAGAAACGTGCCGGCTGGATTCGCTTCACAAGAGAAGATGACAAAGGGTATCAAGGAGAGCATTATGGATTTGGAATAGGGGGAGGTTATACCCTTAAATCTGAGAGAGTTCCTCGCCTCAGAGTTGATTTCTCCGCTGCACTCGGATATATCGGCACAAAGTATCGTGAATATATCGCAGTCGGCGATCTCTATCCACATATAAACAATGGGAAAACGAACTATCTGGGCCCTACACATATAGGAGCTACCCTTATGTGGGAAATTGTTTTACGCAAAGATAAAAGAAGATATGAATAGAAATCTGTTTACCTTACTGGTTATTGCAACCTCGCTTAGCCTCATCTCATGCAGAAAAGAGTTGACATACTACGACATTGAACGGAGTATCAAGGTTAATTGTGAAGTGCCCTCTCTTGACTCGCTATGGGGCGTGGAGTGGCAGACTGCACTATATATGCCATGGAGAGAGGAGAGTATGGGAGAACTCGGCTACACAGAGCCTAAGACCTATATCAACAGCATATATAAATATCGGGATATGATGTGTCTCTATTCACACTCCATGTTATGCAGTAGTGAACCTACCCCACTCTACCTGAATGATGGTACATACAAATTTATGATATGCAATACCGAACTCAATAACACATTAATCGAAAGGGTTGGGGGATGCACAATTACAGCCACATCAAGAAGAGTTACCGACTCCATACGCCGGGCTCCGGAGGTGCTCTATACCACCTGTATCGATTCTCTTGAGGTATGCACTGATTACACAAAACTTTATCACCACAATGGCTCCTGGCACGAAGATATCATCTGTTCAACCTCGCCCGTAACAAAGATATACCTCATGCAGATTGTCACAAAATACAATGGTCCTCGCACATTCAAGATTGCGAACCTCTATCTCGGTAACACTTTGGGTACAATAGAGTTGCAGAGCAGAAAAGGGAGAGATGAATGTTATACTCAGTGCGATATTGCCTCAATTCACCGGCTTAGCGACACCCTGACTGTGGCACGCATTACAACATTCGGATTGACAACTATGCAACCTACTATTGTGATTGAATATCTTGATACCGCAACAGGGAACCATCCTGCAATAAAGCGAAGCGTTACCATAGATAAACTACAGTTTGATAAGGGAGGTATCATCACTCTGAATATCGATCTGAATATGGAACTTGACAACAACTCACAGGGAGGATTCAAACCAACCCTTGACGAGTGGAAATCTGAGGATATCGGAGTAGATATTTAGAGGCTGTTTAAAATTTATTTCGAGGTTATTTGCGTTAAAACGCCAATATGGGATTGAGACAATTGTAAGCAGCGTAAGAAAATAATTTGTAACTTCGCAGGGTTTTATAGAGACTTACACAATATGGCAAACAGAACAAAAAGAGGTACAAAGGGCAAACCAAGAAGAAAAAGCACAAAACGTAACAATAAACGTACTATAAGAAAGATTACATCGCTGCTGCTACTTGTAGCGGTAGTTCTGTTCATGACCGGAATTGCAACCCCAAAAGGGTGTAGCAGTGGCAACCGGCGAGGTGAAGTCAACATACCCGACAAACTTGAGATTCCTGCAAAGATTCATAACAAATCTGAGCAGATTATCCAACATACAGGCTATACAGTCAGCTACAATGAGGAGTGGAGATTACCGAACTGGGTTGCCTATGAACTTCTTCCAGCCGAGGTAATGGGCGAGGAGGAACGTAGCGACAAGTTCCTGCCCGATCCTATGGTCAATGGCTTATGTCCCAACACAAAAGATTATACAAGAAGTGGTTATGACCGAGGGCACATGGCTCCTGCCGCAGACATGAAGTGGAGCGAGACAGCCATGCACGAAAGCTTCTATATGACAAATATATGTCCCCAGCTCCACTCTATGAATTCAGGAATCTGGAAGGCATATGAGGAGAGAGGGCGCAAATGGGCAACAACCGACACTCTGTGGATTGTATGCGGCCCGATTGTAGGACAAAACCCCAAGACTATTGGAGAGAATCGTGTTGCAGTCCCGACATACTTCTACAAAACCTTTTTGAAACGTCATGGGGATTCATTCTCGGCGTTGGCAATATTGTGTCCAAATGTAGCTGAGCGCAAAAAGATGCGGGACTATATAGTTCCCGTTGACTATATCGAGGAGATTAGCGGCATTGACCTCTACCCTGCTCTGCCCGACTCCATAGAGAAGAGAATTGAGGCTCTAACCCCATTTAAGGTGTGGGGTATCAAGTAGTGGAATCGGGACGATTAAGTTCCCTGCGCCACAACAGGTGCTGCACAACACCTCTCGTTGTAAGGTATATCAGGAAAGCCAGCCACAAACGGTGGTTGTTATAGGGTTCGCTCCACATGGGCGAGGCCTCGCCTGAAACAATAAATGGCACTCCGAAAAGCGTTGCAAAAAAGAGAATGGCAGCTATCAACATGGCCCAGAACATCTCTTTAGTGGCTGTTGCACCTATAAGAATACCATCCCACAGAAAGGCTGAAAATCCACATAAGGGCACTGCCAGCACCCAGTAGAAATAGTGCTCCGAAAGGTTCAATACCTCGTCATTATCGGTAAGAAGCGAGAGGAAATCGCTACCCCCAAGCCAATATGCAACAGTAAAGAGCACCATAACCATTGCACTCCAACGGAACAAATACTGGATAGCCTTTCTACGAAGGGCATAGGTTGCCGCCCCCGTAAAACGACCTACAAGCGACTCCGCTGCATAGGCAAATCCGTCAAGGATATATGAGAAGATTGTAAAGAGTTGCATCAACAAAGTATTGACTGCCAATATAGTATCTCCCTGCTTGCCCCCCACCCAGGTAAAGAGCGTTGTTACTGCAATCAGACACAACGTCCTGAAGAATATGGCACTGTTAAGAGTAAAGAATCGCTTAAGCTCAAAACCATTCAGTGCGTCGGAAATTCTGCAACCTCGCCCAATACCCCTGTAACGCTTTAACCACAATCCCAATGCCATAAAGAGACCTGCATACTGGGCAATCAGTGTTCCAAGAGCCACACCCTCAATCTTCATATCGAAAATATATACCAACACCAGACTTGCCCCTATATTTACTACATTCATTATGATTGCTATAAACATCGGGTAGCGGGTATTCTGCATACCGATAAACCAACCATTAAAGGCATACATTCCCAAAATCGCAGGTGCTCCGAATATCACAATTCTATAGTAATCAGATGCAAGTTCGGCAACTTGGGGCGATGTATCAATGAAGAGAAATATCAAACTTTCAATGGGCGATGTAAAGAGTAAAAGCAGTAGCGCGGCGCTCAATCCAACCACCATCGCCTGCATCAGAATATTCATCTGTCCCTTCGCATCTCCTCTGCCATAAGCCTGTGCAGTCAAACCGCTGGTACCCATTCTGAGGAAGCCGAAGTTCCAATACAGCATATTGAATATCAAACCTCCAACAGCTATTGCTCCAATATATGCTGTAGAATCAAAATGCCCCGTTATGGCCACATCGATAAGTCCCAGAAGCGGGACTGTAATATTTGAAATAATCGAGGGAAGGGCCAGCCTGAGAATCTCTCTGTTCATACTCCCAACAGATTAAAAATTGCATCCTTCTCATCGGGATGGAACCAATGAATCTCCTCATCACGCTTAAACCATGTAAGCTGTTTACGGGCATAGTGACGGGAATTTCTCTTTATAAGGCGTATAGCCTCATCAAACTCTATTTTACCTGCAAAGTGGTCAAACAACTCTCTGTAACCAACAGTATTCAACGCATTAAGCTCTCTGTATTCAAACAGAGCGCGAGCCTCCTCAACAAGTCCCTCATCAACCATCTGATCCACTCGCAAATTTATCCTGTCGTAGAGCTCCTCTCTATCACGATTCAGTCCAATTTTTACTATATCGAAATCGCGTTTTTTCACACTCTTTTTCCTCAAAGAGGAGTATGGCACACCAGCAACCCTACACACCTCGACAGCATGTATAACCCGCTGGGTATTATTCAAATCCACCTGCTCATAGAATACTGGATCCAACAACTTCAACTCCTGACGGAAAGGTTCCAGCCCCTCTTCCCTGAATCTCTGCATCAACTCATCCCTTAACTCACCGGGTATTGAGGGGGCTTCGTCAATTCCCTTGCATACGGCATCGATATACATCATTGAACCGCCACACATCACCACATCATCACTCCCGGTGGCAAACAACTCCTCAATCTTTGCCATGGCATCGTGTTCAAACTGCCACGCATCACATGGTTCAAAAACAGAACGGCTCTGAATAAAAAAATGAGGAACAGCCTGTAACTGCTCTTGCGAGGGTACAGCTGTTCCTATTCTCATCTCCTTGTATATCTGTCGTGAGTCGCAACTCACAACACTACTATGCAGTGCTTTTGCCACATCAATACACAAATCTGTCTTACCCACGCCTGTGGGTCCCAAAAGCACCACCAACCTCATTACATTGTATCCAGGTAGTTATCCAGACTCTCAAACGAAGCACCACCACGTCTTGACGATGAACCAAACTCACTGAACTCATCATCAAATGCCTCATCGTCCATATCATCGAAAATATCATCCTCGTCCGATGCAAATATATCGTCATCATCATCACGACGCTCAACCTTAGGCTCGGGAGGGAACAACTGGTCTAGATTATCATCTGTACGCTTACGGATAAATGCCTTTACAAGGCTTTTTATTACCGGCAATCTTCCCTCAAGAAGCAGACACTTTGGCATAACCTCATCATCATCGCCAAAATATCCACCATCGTACTCTAACTTAATATACTCATCGGTTGGCACATCATACACATAAACAAACTCCATACACGAAGGATTTATCACATCGCAGATTTTTGTTTCAGCCATTACCAGCGGAGCAGAATCGCCATCCTCACCAAAACCGAACATTGAAATCTCGCGTTTTCTGTTACCATCATCATCCAAAGTAAAGAAAACAGGCATATTTGATGGATCAAAATGCAAGATAGTTGCGATAAAATCACTCAATTCCGCAAAAGTCTGATCGGAATCAATTGCAACTTCACACTTGAAGTCCCCTCTTTTAGGTAAAGTTAAAATAAATTTGTAGTTCATAATCAACATTTTATTTTATTGCCCCTATTACGTACAAAAATAGAGAAAGTTCAATGCACAAATATATGAAAATCTATTTTGGATTTCGTACCTTTGCACTATTAAATTGCGTAAAAATTTTCAACAGTATAATGCAGTGTGACATTTTGGCATATTTATACTAATTGGCATTAATTTTGCGTAACAGAAAGTAGTATTAAAAATTCAGATAATGCAAACAGAGCTCCTGACAGATAAGATTATTGAGGCACTCGAAGACACCAAAGGACGACACATCATAAAGATGGATATGTCGAAAATATACAACAGCTTTTGTAAAATCTTCGTTATATGTCATGGAACATCTACAACTCACGTATCAGCACTGGCCAATAATGTTGATGACAAAATCCGAAAAGAGTTGTCTGAACACCCCCTTCACATGGAGGGATACAACAACTCAAGCTGGGTAGTAATCGACTATGGCGATGTTGTTGTGCACGTATTCCTTGAAGACGAGCGGGACAGATATCGTTTAGAGGAGTTGTGGGCTGATGCCGATATGACCGAATACAAGGAGAGTTTGTAAAATTTGAACAGATTCTAAGAAGCTGTTTTAAATTTATTTCGAGATTATTGGAGAGAGAGTTTTGAGGATAGATTTTACTTCATAGCGAAGGCAATATAACATATTGCCGAGATGGGAAGTGAAATATAGACCAAAAAGATTCTCAAAGAATCCGAAACTATTTGAAGCAGTGTAAATAAGGCATAAACAATAAATTTAAAAAAGTTTCTTAATTACATATGGCTAACAATCAAAAAAGAGTAACCAATTTTTTCGGAGGCTATTGGATTTTCCTGACAATAGCCGCTATTATCATTGCATTTCAGTGTATGGGCGATGCATCTCCCGTTGAGACTCACCAGCAGGAGTTTATGAAAAAGATGTTATCGGGGGGCGATGTTGCCGCCATTGAAACTATCCGTGATAAGAATATTGTCAACGTAACAATAAAACCTGACAGCGTTGAGAACTACTCACAGTTGAAGAGCAAGGGTTTCAAGAATGGAAGCAAGGGACCACACTACTTCTTCACTGTAACCGATATCGGAGAATTTGCCGAGCGTTTCCATCAGGCACAGGAGAGTATCCCCGGAGCAGACGAGATTAAAGAGAGTTCTGCCGATGGCAGTGGTATGAGTAATCTTCTATGGACCTTTGGCCCACTTGTATTGATTGTACTCTTCTGGATATTCATGATGCGCCGCATGAGTGGAGGTGGCGGTAACAATGGAGTTTTCAATGTTGGAAAATCACAGGCCAAACTATTCGATGCAGCATCAACCAAGAGAATCACCTTCAAGGACGTTGCCGGCCTTGCCGAGGCCAAGCAGGAGGTTGAAGAGGTTGTATCATTCCTAAAACAACCTGCAAAATATACACGTCTTGGAGGAAAAATTCCAAAGGGTGTTCTGTTAGTAGGCCCTCCGGGAACCGGTAAGACACTTATGGCCAGAGCTATGGCAGGCGAAGCTAATGTTCCGTTCTTCTCTCTATCAGGTTCCGATTTCGTTGAGATGTTTGTAGGAGTAGGAGCCTCACGTGTTCGTGATCTGTTCAAGCAGGCAAAGGCCAAAGCCCCATGTATTGTATTTATCGATGAGATTGATGCAATCGGACGTGCCAGAGGCAAAAACCTTAACATGGGAGGTAATGATGAGCGCGAAAACACTCTGAACCAGCTTCTGACTGAGATGGATGGATTTGAAACCAACTCAGGAGTTATCATTGTTGCAGCAACAAACCGCGTTGACATTCTTGACAGTGCACTACTACGTGCAGGACGTTTTGACAGACAGATAAATGTTGATCTTCCTGAACTGAATGACAGAAAAGAGATATTCGCCGTTCACCTGAAGGGACTCAGAAAGGCAGACGATGTTGATATAGACTTTTTGGCAAAACAGACTCCGGGATTCTCGGGAGCCGATATTGCCAATGTTGCTAACGAAGCAGCTCTGATTGCAGCCCGCAAGGATCACGATGCAGTCGATAAACAGGATTTCCTTGATGCAATAGACAGAATCATCGGAGGTCTTGAGAACAGAAGCAAGGTTATTCACCAGAATGAAAAGCGTGCAATCGCTATCCATGAGGCCGGTCATGCCACCTGTTCATGGTTGTTGCAGCATGCTCATCCACTTTTGAAGGTAACAATCGTTCCTCGCGGTAAAGCTTTGGGAGCAGCATGGTATCTGCCTAAAGAGCGTCAGATAACCACAAGCGATCAGTTAATGGATCAGATGTGCTCACTACTGGGCGGACGTGCAGCAGAAGAGATTGTACTTGGTCAGGTATCAACAGGAGCTCAGAACGACCTTGAGCGTGCCACCAAACAGGCTTACGCAATGGTATCAATATTCGGAATGAGCGATAAGGTTGGAAATGTCAGTTTCTATGACTCAACAGGCCAAAGCGGATATGGTTTCACAAAGCCATATTCAGAAAAAACAGCCGAATTGATAGATAGTGAAGCAAAATCTCTTATCGATAGTGCATATAATCGGGCAAAAGAGTTACTTTTGCAACATAAAGAGCAACATGAGAAGTTAGCACAACTGCTTTTGGATCGAGAGGTAATCTTCAGCGATGACTTAGAGGCAATTTTGGGCAAACGTCCATGGAGCGATGAGGAGGAGCATTCTACAGTAGATGAGGGTACAAATACAACTCATCCTCAAACTGAAGAAGAGCAGACAGTGGAGAAGGAGTAGTATTAAAAAACGGTGTGTGTGATATGAGCAAATTAAACGACTTACTTATGCGAAGCATCAGCGGACTTCTGTTCGTTGGCTTGGTGACAGCGTCAATATTCATGGGAAGATGGTACTTTGCAACTCTCTTTCTGGTAATTACTCTGTATGCCTGTTACGAGTTCAGAAAGATGCTCACCCACCTGAGTATCCGATTATGCACACCCACTCTGCTAATCAGTGCAGGGTTACTGTTTATCTCCGGATTCCTACACACCGAGTACAATATCCTATGGGGTTATGTATTAACCATGTTATCGGTCTTTGCCATCAGCATTGTTGAGTTATACAGAAAGCGTCTGCACGCAATACACAATGTCGGACTGGCAATTTTTGCACTATACTACATTGCAGTTCCATTCACAATGCTACTCTACTTTCCATGTATCAGAACAGCGTGGACTGGTTCATGGAAACCATTGACAGTTTTCCTTCCGTTTGTGGTTGTATGGCTGAATGACACATTTGCATACCTCTGTGGTATGACATTCGGTCGTCACAAACTGTTCGAAAGACTTTCCCCCAAAAAGACCTGGGAGGGGGCAATCGGAGGCGGAATCATAGCCATCCTTGGCGGAGTAGCAATTGCATGGTTCTTCGCACCTGATAACATCTTAAATATAGCAATCATATCGCTATTGGTTGTAGTATTTGGAACTCTTGGCGATCTGTTTGAATCAATGGTTAAAAGAACCATCGAGATTAAGGACTCAGGTCACTTTATGCCGGGACACGGAGGAATTCTTGACAGAATGGACTCACTGCTATTCGCAATTCCCGCAGTATTTATTTATCTAATATTAGTTTATTTGGTTTTTGAATAATAACTAATATTTACTACATTTGCCACATGAAATTACACAGAGCCGGATACCTAATAACAATTAAACTGCTTATCGCAGCGTTAGTATTGATGATTATTGCCAATATGGTAATCAAGGATACATTTACGCTGTACCTGACATACGTTATAATCGCTATTGTCTATATTGCACTGATCTCATTCTTCAGAAAACCCAAAAGGTACATCACCATTCAGGACAATGCAATTCTATCATCGGTAGATGGTAAGGTTGTAGTGATTGAGGAGACCTTTGAGAAGGAGTGCCTACAGTGCCAATGTATTCAGGTATCGGTATTTATGAATGTAAATAACGTACACATCAACTGGTATCCCATTAATGGAGAGGTCAAATATGTCAAACATCACGACGGATGTTTCAAAAAGGCATATCTTCCAAAATCATCTGAACTTAACGAAAACACCACTATAATGATTGAACGCCCCGATGGCAAAAAGGTTGTAATGCGCCAGATTGCCGGTGCTGTTGCAAGAAGAATTGTAACCTATGCAACACCCGGATGTGAGGCAAGACAAGACCAGGAGGCGGGCTTTATCAAGTTTGGATCTCGTGTTGACCTGTTCCTTCCGTTGGATACAGAAATTAAGGTAAAATTGGGCGATAAAACACGTGGATCACAAACAGTGATCGGTTACTTCGCACAATAATATTCAAAACAGATAATCAAGATGTCAGTACATAAGGAGATTAAAAAGGTGACCACCCATGTCGTTTCGGATATGAAACAGAGGGGGGAAAAGATCAGTATGATTACTGCATACGACTACTCAATGGGTACAATTGTTGATACTGCAGGTATTGACGTTATTCTTGTAGGCGACTCTGCTGCCAACGTAATGGCCGGATACGAGACTACCCTTCCAATTACACTGGATCAGATGATTTACCATGCGGCATCGGTAGTACGTGCAGTAAAAAGAGCATTGGTAGTTGTTGACCTGCCATTCGGTACATATCAGGGAAACAGCCACGAAGCATTGGCATCGGCCATCAGGGTAATGAAAGAGACCGAAGCAGATGCTATCAAACTTGAGGGAGGAGAAGAGGTAATTGAGTCTATCAGACGAATCCTTACCGCCGGAATTCCTGTAATGGGACACTTAGGATTGACTCCTCAGAGTATCCATAAATTTGGAACATATACTGTTCGCGCCAAAGAGGAGGCAGAGGCACAGAAACTGATAAACGATGCCAAACTGCTTGAAGAGGCTGGATGCTTTGCTCTGGTTCTTGAAAAGATTCCTGCCGATCTTGCTACAAAAGTGGCTAAAGAGATCTCTATTCCTGTGATTGGAATTGGAGCAGGCTCAGGTGTTGACGGACAGGTACTGGTTCTTCACGATATGTTAGGAATCAACAATGGATTCTCACCACGCTTTTTGCGTCGCTATCTGAACCTCTTCACCGAGATGACAGGAGCAGTAGGTCGTTACATAGACGATGTAAAAAATGGCGACTTCCCCAATGAGAATGAGCAGTATTAGAAGCAGTTAAAAAGAATACCACCATGATTGAAGTTCTATACGAAGATAACCATATTATAGCAGTAAACAAGAGTGTTTCTGATATTGTGCAAGGCGATAAGACCGGAGATGAGCCACTTAGTGAAAAGGTAAAGGCCTACATTAAAGCAAAGTACAATAAGCCGGGCGATGTATATCTTGGTGTACCCCACCGAGTTGACAGACCTGTAAGCGGAGTTGTGGTATTTGCGCGTACCAGCAAGGCACTGACACGCCTGAACAAGATGTTTCAGGAGAAGGAGCGCGAGATTAAAAAGATCTACTGGGCAATAACCTGCGAACAGCCCGAGAGTGAAGAGGGTGAACTGACACACTATCTTGTGCGAGATTCTGAAAAGAATATTACCCGCGCCTACACTCGTCCTCAGGCACATGCCAAAGAGGCCAAACTATACTACAAGTTGATTGGAAGCTCAGACAGATACTACTTCCTTGAGGTTCAGCTATACACAGGACGTCATCATCAGATTCGATGCCAGTTGGCAAAGATTGGATGCTCTATCCGTGGTGATCTAAAATATGGAGCACCTCGTTCCAATCCTGATGGAGGTATCAACCTGCATGCACGTTCAATCTCGTTCACACACCCTGTATCAAAACAAGAGATTACAATAACAGCTCCTGTACCAAAGGGAGATAGTTTGTGGAAGTTGTTTGATGACTCTCAAAAGTCAAGATAAATCCAAAGAAGTTCTCTAACAAGGCTGCTATATCGTTTTACACGCAGGCCTAAAATTAGCACTTGTGATACAACTTCTCAAAAAGAATGTGGGTGCCTAACAAGTTTGTGTTAGACACCCAATATTTCTGATTGCACAATTTTCATAATTCGCAAACACAAAGTGTTTCCGCAAAATCGGCGGCGGTTCGGCATAATCCAAGTAAACTTGGTTTCTGCTCTCACCTTGCACTAATGTTCGCCATTGCTACGCAATGCCGCAAAATCGGCGGCGCCTCAGCATAATGCAAACAAGTTTGCCTTCTGCATTCGGCTTGCACGATTTTTCCTAATTCGCAAACACAAAGTGTTTC
>JAGBFU010000064.1 GCA_017936285.1 Marinifilaceae bacterium
TAAGGGCACTTTGGAGAAGTATATGTTCAGCGATAACAAGACCATTGAGATGCGTCAGATAGATGGTGATAGTTTTGAGGCGATAATCGTACCTCAGTTTATAGAGCGCAGTACCCCTCTTGTCGAGGTAACAATGGAGGGTATTGCCTATTTAATGGAGTATAGTATGTCGTTCCGTCCGGCAATGCAGCACACTATCACCCTTACCTTGAACACTTCACCTGACCAGGAGAAGATTGAGATCTCGATCGATGGTGAAATAGACGACTGGAGCGAGTAACACTCGTTAGTTATACAACTTTGCAAAATCAGGGGGTGCCTAACAATAGTTGGACACCCCCTGATTATTAACTCTTCACTCTTCAATTACTTAATTCCCAACTTAGCCTTTAGCTCTGCTGAAAGGGCATCTTTGTGAATCATGATATTCAATGTCTTGTGAGCGAAGAACTCGTATGTAGCATACCAGTAACCACCGTAAGCAATGTCAGAACCCCAAGAGTTCTTAACAATGAAATACTTTGTACCATTCTGGTCAACAGCCTTACCAATGATGTGCATTCCGTGGTCATCTGTTGTCTGGTAGTTGTCGTAACCAGCCTGACGCAACTCTGGAGTAACCTTGATCTGTGGCATTGGAGCCTTCAACATCTCCTGTGCGAACTGTGCTCTTGGCATATCAACCCACTTAGCTGCCTCGTTACCCTTTGTAATCTGAGCATTCATATCAGGAGCAACTGCCAATCCTGTACGTGTGAATCCGGTCTCTGAACAGTCGGTTCCCCAAGCGAATGTATAACCGTTATCCAAAGCCTTGTCGCAAAGCTCAATAAACTCGTCAAGAGGAATGTTGTAGCTCATCTCGTTCAACCAGTTATCCTCAACCTCAATAGCGAAGCTTGTGTAGTATGGGTGGTGTGTGAACGATGTTACGCTGATATAATCATCTGCGTTAAGTCCGCAATACTCCTTTGCAAAGCTCATTGGAGTATATGTCTTGCCCTCGTACTCGAATGTCTCAGGCTTCTCTCCAAGATATGCATCAAGAACTGCATCGTAACCACGCTTCCATGCTGTACTCAAGCGACCGTTCTCGTTCTTTACAATAGCGTCAACATATGCCTTAAGAACTGCCTCCATCTCACCGTGTGCGTGTACATCCTCGCCATAGTTCAATCCGCTGTAAACAGATAGTGGAACCAGTCCGAAGTTCTTCATTGACCATGTAACGTCGGCAAAAGCACCTCCCTGGCTGAAGTTGCACTTTCCATGCAAACGTACATACTTCTCTGCCTTTGCACTATATGCGTTCCATACAGTGAACAATGGAGCAATCTCAACAGGCTTTTTACCCATACGAATCATCTCGCTCTCAAGGAATGAGTTACCTGACCATGACCAGCAGGTACCTGCATTATCCTGACTCTTTACAGGGGTACAATCCAAACGAACGATGTCGGTAAACTGATAACCCTCATCCTTTTTCTCTTTCTTCTTCTGTGCTACGGCCAATGTTGAAACTGCCAACAAACCGGCCATTACCAATGTGAATTTTCTCATGAGATTTGATCTGTTTTTTGTTTATGTTTATGAATATATTTCCAATAGTACAATCCAACCATAATAACGCCTGCCACTCCGATAACAACCGTATCTTTATAATCATTTATGGGCGAGGCCACTCGGAACAATGCTCCATCGCTTGTAAATGCCGTTCCCTCGGTTACAACAAATGCCATGCAGAACAGATTATTCGCAAAATGCATACCGATAGTCACCTCGGTACCTCTGTCCCAACACGCTATCACTCCGAATATCAGGGCCATAACTAAATATTGGGCGAGCATAGTCCAAAAGCCAAAGGTAATAATTTCCGGGTTACTTAAGTGCATTCCTGCAAAAATAATTGCAACAATTGTCATACTTACCCATCTGTTACCAATATAGCGCAAAATTCCACGATATATATAGCCTCGGAACAGTAACTCCTCAAATGTCGTTTGGATTGGAAGTAGTGTAACTCCAATTATCAGTAATAGCAGAAATTGTGGAGGTGAGAAGCTCCACTCAATCTCCATTTCGGGGTGGAGCAGTGGTGTGATGGCAGTGTATATTACTGTAAGTATCAACCAACTGATAAATCCAAAACATACTCTGCTGTAATCAACTCCTGTTCGCGATGTTATGGTGCTTTTGAAAGTGTCGCGATGGATATATCGCATTGAAAACCACAAAGCCCCAAAGCCTGCTACAAAGGGGAGCAGGCACAGGGTTTGTGTTATAATACCGCCACCATCGTGAATATTATGATGGTTAACGTACAATGCGTATGGATAGGCTCCCACAATCTGCGCCATTATTATGAATATCAGCGCAACAATATGGGTGTACCATCTGTAGTTACAACTCATTCAATAACTTTTCCAGTGAGTATTCGTCCATTAATACACTTCTTGGCTTGCTTCCGGATGCAGGGCCTACAATACCCTCGTTTTCAAGTTGATCCATAATGCGTCCGGCTCTGTTGAAACCAATTCCGAATCTGCGTTGAAGAGCCGATGTAGAGCCCTGCTGGCATCCCACCACAAATCGTGCACACTCTTCAAACATCTCGTCGCGTTTGCCACCGCCTCCATTCATAGTTACCTCCATTCCGTTATCTTTATTTTCGGCTACATACTCTGGCAGTTCATACGCTGTGGGGTAGCCCTGTTGATTGGCAATATGTTGTGTAATCTTCTCGACCTCGGGGGTATCAACAAAGGCACATTGAATTCGTGTAACCTCGTTTCCGACAGATATAAGCATATCGCCTCGTCCAATCAACTGGTTGGCTCCCGGGGCATCAAGAATGGTTCGTGAATCTACCATCTGAGCCACCTTAAAGGCTATTCTGGCAGGGAAGTTTGCCTTGATGGTACCGGTAATGATATTGGTAGATGGACGCTGTGTGGCAATAATCATATGAATACCCACTGCGCGTGCCAATTGGGCAATACGGCATATCGGTTTTTCAACCTCCTTTCCTGCAGTCATAATCAAATCGGCATACTCATCTACAATTACCACGATATATGGCAGATATCGGTGACCATTGTTTGGATTGAGGTGACGTTTCGAGAACTTCTCATTATACTCCTTTACGGTACGGCAGTAGGCCTTTTCCAATAGAGAGTATCGGTTATCCATCTCTATGCACAATGAGTTAAGAGTGCTTACAACCTTGTCATTCTCGGTGATGATTGGTTTCTCTGCATCGGGGAGCTTTGCTAGGAAGTGCTTCTCGATAATTGAGTATATACTCAACTCAACCTTTTTAGGGTCGATCATCACAAACTTCAGTTGTGCAGGGTGCTTCTTGTACAGAAGCGAGGTTATGATGGCATTCAAACCTACCGATTTACCCTGTCCGGTTGCTCCTGCCACAAGCATGTGGGGCATCTTTGCCAAATCGAAGGTAAATGGTTCATTCGAAATGGTTCTTCCAATAACTACAGGCAGGGCATATTTTGACTCCTGGAACTTTTTCGAAGCAATCAAATCCTTCATAGGCACTATTTGAGGATTGCGATTTGGAACCTCAATACCTACTGTTCCCTGACCCGGAATAGGTGCAATGATTCTGATACCCAAGGCAGATAGGCTAAGTGCTATATCATCCTCCAGATTCTTGATTCTTGCAATCTTGACTCCTGGTGCAGGTACAATCTCGTAGAGGGTTACTGTCGGTCCGATGGTCGCCTGGATTTTAACGATATCTATCTTGTAGTTTTGAAGAGTTTCAACAATTCTCTTTTTGTTGGCCTCAAGCTCCTCGTCGGTAACAATAGATGTTTCGCTCTTTACATCTGCAAGCAAATCAAGAGTGGGGTATTTGTAGTATGATAAATCGAGGGTAGGGTCATAATCGGGAAGATTCTCAGTTATTGTCTCAATCTCCTGAATCTTGTTTACCTCGAATTCAATATTATCCTTCTCCTCTGTTTTATTTTCATTTCCATTATTCTCTTTAGCCTGGTCATCATCCTGCTCCTCGGCCTCCCTTGCAGCACGCTCCTCAGCCTCACGCTTCGCCTGCTCCTCGGCCTCCTTTGCAGCACGCTCCTCGGCTTCACGCTTCGCCTGCTCCTCAGCCTCCCTTGCGGCACGCTCATCTGCCTCACGCTTCGCCTGCTCCTCGGCTTCACGCTTCGCCTGCTCCTCAGCCTCCCTTGCGGCACGCTCATCTGCCTCACGCTTCGCCTGCTCCTCGGCCTCCTTCGCAGCACGCTCTTCTGCCTCACGTGCTTCACGCTCTGCTCGTTCTGCAGCTCTCTGCTTACGAGCCTCGGCCAGCGCTGCACTACGTTTGCAGCAGCCTCGCCATGTTGCGAATAGCGAGTTTGTACACCAGTCAAATACTCTTCGGAATCCGAATAGAAGAATCAGAGCAAGTGTTACAAACAGCAACAAGATTGTACCTCCGTTACCGATAGCTCTGCTTAGCCACATACTGATGTAGTAGCCGTGAGCACCTCCAAGGTACAGGTGTCCGGTATCAGCTCCTGTCAGTTCGGTATATTTGAAGGATACATAACCTAAAAACAGGGATGCCCATATCATTATTGCTAACGATACAACAACGTGTTTAGCGTAACCTGTAAATCGTGGAGTAAGCACTCGGACTCCGGTTGCAATCAATATGTAGCAAATGGCAAATGCTCCCAATCCTACACACCTATTTATAAGATAGGCTGAAATTTTTGCCCCAAGAGGGCCGCATAGATTCTCTGCATCAACATCGATGGAGAGAATATCATAAAAGCCTTTGCCGGCAACATGATTATCCACTCCTCCATAGAACAGGAAACTAACCATTGCAATCAGCATATATATTGCAATGACTATAATCAGCAAACCTATAGTAATCTTAAAGTTGTCGCCCTTAAGAAATGACAAGTCGGGTTTGATAGCACCATTTCCTCCCTTTCTTGTTCTGGGTTTTTGTGGTCTATCCTTACTCTTCTCCTCTTTTTTATAAAATACTCTCTTCATAACTCACTTTTACTTTTACAACGGGTATAAAATTAGTGTACAACACTGCCAAATGGCGACATATATGAATATAATATTATAGATACCGAAAGCCGAAAGTATATACTATCGGCTCTCGTATGCTATGCGGGTTTCCCCACAAAATATTGTCTCAATCCCTGTTCCGCTTTATAGCGAATTTATAAACGAGGTTACATTCTCCTCGATACGCTTGATTACATCTGTGTTCTCGCTCTTCTCAAACTTTTCACCTGTAATCTGCTCATACAACTCAATGTAGCGCTCTGTAATTCCGTTTACAACCTCGTCGGTCATCTCTGGAACCTGCTCTCCTTCACGTCCCTGGAATCCGTTTGCCATAAGCCACTCGCGAACAAACTCTTTTGAAAGCTGCTTCTGACGCTCGCCGTTTGCCTGACGCTCTTCGTATCCCTCTGCATAGAAGTAACGTGATGAATCGGGAGTGTGAATCTCGTCAATCAGATATATTTTACCATCCTTTTTACCGAACTCATACTTGGTATCAACGAGAATCAAGCCCATCTTAGCTGCAATCTCGGTACCGCGTTGGAACAATGCGTATGTGTATTTCTCAAGAACCTCATAATCCTCTTTTGTTACAATACCCTGTGCAATAATCTCCTCCTTTGAGATATTCTCATCGTGACCCTCGTCTGCTTTTGTTGTCGGGGTGATGATTGGCTCAGGAAACTTCTGGTTCTCAACCATTCCCTCTGGAAGTGGATTGCCACATAGCATACGCTCACCTGCCTTATATGAACGCCATGAGCTTCCAGTCAAATAGCCTCGGATAACCATCTCAACCTTGAATGGCTCGCATTTGTGGCCTACAGTTACCATAGGGTCGGGAGTCGCAATCTTCCAGTTTGGACAGATGTCGGTAGTCGCATCAAGGAATTTAGCGGCAATCTGGTTCAATACCTGTCCTTTGTATGGGATACCTTTGGGAAGTACCACGTCGAATGCAGAAATTCTGTCCGACACCAACATTACCATATATTCATCATTGATGTTATATACATCGCGAACCTTTCCGTGATATACACTCTTCTGTTTCGGAAAGTTGAAATCACTTTTTACAATTGCCTCCATAAGTATATTATCTTTTAAATTTTTGTGTTGTTTGCTTTTTCTAACAAGTTCCAAAGTTAGTTATTTTTTTCGCTCTCTTCAGAATGTTCCTCAGATTTTTTATTGCTATCATCCTGCTTTTTTACCGGGCCTCTCTTTTTTGCTTCAATTTTCTCTGCAATAGCCAATTCGCGTTCACCCTCCTTGTCGTATGCCTTAACGATTGCCTTTACCAGACGATGTCGCACAATATCGCCCTCATCAAAAATTACAAAGGCAATTCCCTTTATCTGCTGCAATATTTTGAATGCATGGGCGAGGCCGCTATCTGTTTTGTGAGGCAGGTCGATTTGGCTCATATCGCCTGTGATGACAAATTTGGCACTTACTCCCATACGTGTCAGGAACATCTTTAACTGATTGCGTGTGGTGTTCTGTGCCTCGTCAAGAATAACGAAGGCATCGTTCAGAGTTCTGCCTCGCATATAGGCTAATGGAGCAATCTGAATAGTCTCGTTTTCAAGATACTCGTTCAGTTTTCTGCCTGGAATCATATCCGACAGAGCATCGTACAAAGGTTGCAGATATGGGTCAATCTTCTCCTTCATATCTCCGGGCAGAAATCCCAGACTCTCACCCGCTTCAACGGCAGGACGGCTCAATATGATGCGCTTTACCTCTTTATTTTTCAACGCCTTTACTGCCAGTGCAATAGCGGTATAGGTCTTTCCGGAACCGGCAGGACCTGTAGCAAACAGCAGATCATTGGTGACTGACAAATCCACAAGTTTTTTCTGGTTTGCACTGCGTGCGCGAATTATCTTCCCATTGTTTCCGAACAGAATAATGCTTGCCGGATCGTCAGGATCCTCAACCTGCTTGTCCTCAAGTACAATTCTCTTCAGATTGGCAAGTGTTAGCATGTTGTATCGCTCATAATGTTCAAGCAATGCCTGTACCTTCATGGTGAAAAGAAGGGTCTCCTCCTCCTCGCCCTGTACTATCAATTCATCGCCTCGCCCAATAATTTTCAATTTAGGGAAGAGAGCCTTTAAAACGTCAAGCTTAGAGTTGTTTACTCCGTAAAAATCAAGCGGATCAATCTCGCCTATACTTATTCTTTTCTCTATCATATGCTATCTGCAATCTATCTTCAAAAATATTTATCAAATAAGTTCGAAGTAAATTTTAAACAACTTCTTAATTTTGTAGGTGCGAAGGTAATGAATTAATTCAGATATTATGGATAAAAAATTAAAAGCTTTTGAGGAACTTTTGGGAATAATGGTAGATTTGCGTGAAAAGTGTCCATGGGACAGAAAACAGACTATGGAGAGTTTGCGCCCTTTGACCATTGAGGAGACATTTGAGTTATGTGATGCTGTAATGAAGTCCGATACCGAGGAGATAAAAAAGGAGTTAGGTGATTTGATTATGCATATAACCTTCTATGCGCGTATTGCCGAGGAGCAGGGAAGTTTTGATATATCTGATGTTTTGAATTCTATATGTGAGAAGTTGAAATACAGACATCCGCATATTTATGGCGATGTTGTAGCCAATACCTCGGACGATGTTTTGCAGAATTGGGAGAAGCTTAAATTAAAGGAGAAGGGCAGGGCCCATAAGGTTTTGGAGGGTGTGCCTGCTTCGTTGCCGTCGTTGGTTAAGGCTTTGCGTTTGCAGGAGAAGGCTGCCGGAGTTGGATTTGACTGGGGAACCAGAGAGGAGGTATGGAGCAAGGTTCGTGAAGAGATTGTTGAGTTTGAACAGGAGGTAGATGTTATGGATAGCGACAAGATGGAGGCTGAGTTTGGCGATATCTTGTTTTCGCTTGTAAACATGGCTCGCAAATATGGAATCAATCCCGATAACGCACTTGAGCGTACAAATCTGAAGTTTATAAAACGCTTTAATTATGTCGAGGACAATGCTGATCGTCCATTACCGGAAATGACTCTCGAGGAGATGGATGCCTTATGGAATGTTGCAAAAACCAAGCACTAATCTTATCGTTGATCGGTGATATTATAAAATATATAGGCTGAATTATTATTAAAACTGGCACATTTAGTATATAATGTGGCCAGTTTTGTATTTTTAGTATATCAAGGTTGATTTTTTTGTGAAAACGTTTGCGGATTGAACTCAAATTATTATATTTGCAGAAATTGGTAACCTAAATTATCACGGTATGAAAAGTAAAAGAGTTATATTGTCCATGGTGATGATTTTTTGTGGAATTAATATAATCTTTGCGCAGGAGAAATTAATTCAACGATTAAACGCAATTAATGAAAAATTGGTAGTTCAGTATAATGAAAAGGTCTTTGTCCAAACTGATAGAGATTTATACGAACTGGGGGATACAATCAATGTGCGAGCTTTTTTATTCTCAAACTCTTTGAATAATGAAGATTTGCAAAAGAGCCGTTTCGTGTACATAGATTTGGTTGATAAAGATGGAGTTGTAAAAAATAGGGAGAAGATCTTGTATGACTCTCTCTCAAACTCATTTATGGGGTATGTCAGGATGTATGACAATATTGATGTTGGAGAGTATGAACTACAGGCATACACATATTGGATGCAGAATAATGGAGTAAAGAGTTTTTTTCGAAAGAAGGTTTATGTAATCAATGGCTCCAAAACAGATATTTCAATCGTTAGTGATAAATGTGGAGATGCTGAGTCTGGTATTAAGTTTTTCCCCGAGGGAGGTGAATTGATTGCAGACTTTGCACAAAAGATTGGTTTTATCTCTATGGGTAACGAACATGGTACAATTGGCTATGTAAAGGATGAGAATGGGGAGAAGATTGCTGATATTGTAGCTGATCAAAATGGTTATGGAGTTATTACACTTACTCCGGAATCAGGTAATAGTTATGTAGCTGTTGTAAAACTTCGTGAAGGAATCGAGAGCTCCATATCGTTGCCCGATGTAAAAGAAAACTCTGCCTATGCATTGACGCTGGAAAGAGCCGGAGATAATAATATATCATACAAAATACTCCATACTGATGATGTAACTCTTCTTGATAAATACATATTGGTGTATAATAGCGATGCTTTTTTTGGTTTGTCAAAAGCAAAAGAGAGCGGTGTGATTAAATTAGATTCAACTGTAACAACCGATATTATCAAGTTTGCTTTGGTTGATGAAATAGGAAAAGTGTTTAGTAGCAGGGCATGGTATTATGCAGATAGGAATAAGCCATTGGCGGAGTTGAATGTTGCAACGGTAACGGATTCACAACAGTTATCGTCAATCTCTCTTAATGTAGGTGATGGGAGTGAGTTGGATGAGAGTATGGATTTGGCGATATCAATTATCCCTTTAGAGGAGTTGTATGGAACATCTATGCAGAAAGGAGTATCTTCTTACGTGAATTTAACTTCTGAGTTTGATTATCAAATAGCCAATCCGGATTGCTATCTTACTGATGAGAACAGATTAAATGATCTACTTATAAGTAAAAGATATGAATTTAAAGACCTTTCTGAGGTGGAGGAGTGGTTAAAAAGTTGTGAGAACGGCCCCTTTATTAGGGAAGAGGATATGATTTTAGAGGGATATATTGTAAATCGTAAAGGTAAGCCGGTAACAAATAATATAGTTGAGCGTTCAGGGAAACTTATCAGGAATGGAGTGGTTTCGCTTGAGGGAGACGATGACATGATATATTTTATCTATCCTGATAATAATGGCTATTTCAAGCGAGGAGAGGTGTTATGGGATAATGAAATCAGGTTCTTCTCTGAATATGAATGTTTTATGGGTAATAGAACAATATACTTAGATTTGGTGGAACCTACATTCCTGAATAAATTTGACTATGCTTATCTTGCGAAGCAAAATACAAGGCCCAAGGTCGATAAACATAGTACAGAGTGGACTGATCGACAGGCCAGAACGGTGGTTAGAAAGTCTCTTCAAGGGATAGATATGTATATGCCACTGTCAATGCCGGCTATTTCAGGAGGACCTGTTTATACATCGTATAAAAATCCGGAATTACCATATAGTGCGACTGCACCTAAGGGTGGAAACAGGACTGTAAGATCGTATATTAAAGTTGAAACAAAACCGAGTATGCGACGTTTAATATCCTTTGCTCCGCAAAGGCGTAGAAATGTTGAGGGTGATGGAGAGACAGCAACGTGGCAACGGAGGGTAGTGGTTACTTCACAACAACCATTTACATTGGTTCTTCCTGATAAAAGGCCTGGTAGTAAGGGGTATGCTGTGATTATTAATGGTGTAGATAGCAATGGCAATCCTGTTGAGAAAATAGTATTGACGAATTAGAATTAATCTAAAGATGAAGTTGTATAACAAGGCTACTTTATCGTTTTAGTCGCCCTTTAAATGCCAGTTTACCTTAAGTAAATCGTGCTTTTTGCGCATAAAGAGACCCCAAAAGTTTTGACAAAAAACTTTTGGGGTCTCTTCACTTATTGGATAATCCCGATTTAGTTGTATCCCTCTTATTTTTTCTTTTTCTTTAAGCGGCCTTCACGGTTGCGGTCAAGTCGGGCTTTTTGTGGTGTTTTTGAGTTTTTTGCTGACTTGGCATGAAAAGCGCCTCCTCCTTGTGGTTTGCTTGAGTTTTGGTAGGCGATGTTTCGTGTCTGCACCTTCTCTTCATCAAGAAGAATATCCGAGATAGCAACATTGTCTGGGAATGACAGCTCTTCAATCTCATTCTCAATTAGCTTCTGAATGTTCTCAAAGAGAGGAATCTCCTTTTCTCCGACAAAACTGATGGCTACTCCATCTTTTCCTGCGCGTCCGGTTCTTCCAATTCTGTGAACATACTCCTCCGGTTCGAATGGAATGTCAAAGTTTATAACATGTGTAATGTCCTGAACGTCAATTCCGCGTGCAGCTACATCGGACGATACAAGAATCCTTGAGCGTCCCTCCTTGAATGCTTTCAGCGCATTGAGTCGGGTGTTCTGAGCCTTGTTTGAGTGGATAATACTCAACTCGTCTCGCCAGATATCTGCAAGTTTGTCTGTTATTCTGTCTGCATTCTTTTTACTCTCGGTAAAGACCATTACTCTGCGGAACTCATCACGATTCTCTAACAATCCTTTCAGCAGATTTATCTTGGTCATAATATTGGGAACGCTATAGAAATATTGGTCAATATTCTCAACTGTAGTCGCCTGACGTGTTACCTCGATTCTGGCTGGGTTTACCAAAAACTCCTCAGCAATCTTGGCAACCGAATCCGAGAATGTAGCCGAGAAGAGCATGGTTTGATGTTTTGGAACAACCCCCATAATTGAACGAAGTTGGGGCATAAATCCCATATCAAGCATTCTGTCGGCCTCGTCAACAACTATTGTCTTTATCTCTTGAGTTCGAATAATGCGGTTGAAGTATATGTCCATAAAGCGGCCCGGAGTTGCAACGATAAGATCAGCTCCCTCGTTTACTCTGGCTTGTTGTGTGCGTATATTGGTTCCGCCGTAAACGCCGACACAACGAATATCCATATATTCGGTCAATAGTTCCACGGTTTCACATACCTGAACTACAAGTTCGCGGGTAGGAACAACAACCAGAGCGCGTGGAAAGCGTCCTTGTGCATAATGGAGTTTTACCAGAATGGGCATAAGATATGCCAGAGTCTTTCCTGTTCCGGTTTGTGCAATACCTATTATATCTTGTCCCGATTTAGCTACCGAGAAGATCTGTTCCTGGATCGGGGTTGGAGTTTCGAATCCTGCATCGGCAAGTGCATTTAGAATGGGTTTTGTTAGTTTTAAATCTGCAAATGTTGACATATATGACTACCTTATTTATGTTCGATGCAAAATTACTAAAAAAAATGGAATTGTTTATTAAAATTAATTCACTGTATATTAGTCCTTTGTATAAAAATGTATTTTTTTCTGCACTTTTCGAAAACGTTTTCTTTGGAATACGGAAAAAAACTATTTAACTTTACACTACAAATTTGAATAAGTTAAATCAATTAAAATATTAAGGCTATGAGTATAATGATTACATTCAACGAGCTACGTCGCATCAAAGACAGTTTGCCAACAGGAAGTATGCAGAAGATTGCTGATGAGTTGGGTATTAGTCCCGAGACTGTTCGTAACTACTATGGTGGTGATGATTATGATAGTGGTAAATCAGCAGGTTTGCATATTGAGCAGGGCCCGGGAGGCGGTTTGGTGTGCATCGATGACGATACAATACTAAATAAGGCTAAAGAGCTTATCGGTTAGTAGAGAAATGTTTTTCATTATGTGGGAGTACGCTGTGAAGCGATGCTCCCACTTTTTGTGCAGATTACGGAGTAACAAATCCGCTTCTGAATATCCCGGATTCAGAGGTTGGTACCAGGTACCCGGAAAAAGTCAAGTTATTAGGACTGAATGCGGGATAAACAGTTCCTGTTGCATAGTTGTTGCCGGCGTTAACGGTAATCTGCACATCTGCGTTTAATGTCATTCCGTTTACGTCGAAATCATATATAATTCCTCCGTTGGCAGTAGTGGTTTTCTGCATGCTTGATGGCGATCCCTCGAGAGTTATTCCTCCCAGTCCGTTTGGGCCATTTACAACATCATTGAAAGCGAGTTGCAGGTAAACTGTGTTTCCATCAAATTGGATAAAGTTTGTCATTCCGCTGACTACATAACTGTTTCCGTCGGGACCATATACAGTATTTGCGGTAAGTACCCAGTTCTTTTCGTCTATGGCATTTTCGGCTTTCTGAAATGCCTCGGCATTTTCAGCTTGTGTTGCAGCTTTTCTTGCTGCTCTTGCCTGTGCTCGAGCTAGTTGTTTTGGTGTTTGTGTGGTTTGAGCCATGCAGTTAAGGCTGAATCCGCTAAGGATTGCAACCATTAGGTAGAAAATAGTTGTTCGCTTCATATCACATCTTTATTAAATGTTTGTGATTAATTTACGAACCAACCTTTATAATTGTTTATATCTATATCTTAAATAGTATTTCTAATTTCTAATTAAAAAAGGGAGCCATTAGCTCCCTTTTACTCTTTTTCTCCCCGTCCTGTTCTCTCTTTGACGGTGTGGCTCTTCTTTAGCCCAAATAGCTCTTTAATAGTTTAGAGCGTGATTGTTGACGAAGTCTGCGAATAGCCTTCTCCTTAATTTGACGTACACGTTCTCTGGTCAAGCCGAATTTCTCTCCAATCTCCTCAAGTGTCATCTCCTGACTTCCAATTCCGAAAAATAGTTTGACAATGTCTCGCTCGCGCTCGGAAAGTGTTCCTAATGCACGCTCAACCTCGGTTGACAATGACTCGTTGATAAGAGTCTTGTCTGCGATAGGTGAATCATCATTTACCAATACATCGAGCAAACTGTTGTCCTCGCCCTCTACGAATGGAGCATCAACAGAGATGTGGCGTCCTGAAACTCGCATGGTGTCTGCCACCTTGTCCGCAGGAAGTTGCAATCTCTCTGCCAACTCCTCGGGCGATGGTTTTCTCTCATGCTCTTGCTCAAAGCGTGCATAAGCTTTGTTGATTTTGTTCAGTGAGCCAACCTGGTTCAACGGAAGGCGGACAATTCTACTTTGCTCTGCCAGAGCTTGTAAGATTGATTGACGGATCCACCAAACAGCATATGAGATAAACTTGAAACCTCTTGTTTCGTCAAACTTCTCGGCAGCGCGAATCAAACCCAAATTTCCCTCATTAATCAAGTCGGGCAGGCTTAAGCCCTGGTTCTGGTACTGCTTTGCGACAGATACAACGAAACGTAGATTTGCCTTTGTCAGAGTCTCTAATGCAGCTCGGTTTCCCTTTCTAATCTCACGAGCCAATTCTACCTCGCGCTCAACGGAAATAAGTTCCTCTTTTCCAATTTCTTGTAAATACTTGTCAAGTGACGCGCTCTCTCTGTTAGTAATTGACTTAGTGATTTTTAGTTGTCTCATTTCTTTCCTCCTTCGTTTTTTCGCAAATTCGATGCAAAGGTACGAAAAAATAATGAGATTTCCAATACCCTTTGCTAATTATTTGTGTACGCATTTTTGAGGGTCGCGGTTACAATAATTTTTTGACCGTTGCGATATAGTTCAATATCTACTCTGTCGCCCGGACGAGCTTTGTTTAACTCCTCTTTCAGGTTGGCAAATTCACGAATTTCACGATTGCCGATTTTGGTTATTATATCACCGGTTTCAATGCCTGCAAGGTCAGCTGCTCCTCCTCTAATGGCCTCGGCAACATATATTCCCTCTTTTAAATCTATTCCAAGTTGGCGTGCTGCTGCCGGTGTCAATTCAATGATGGATATGTTTAGGGCTGCCTTTTGCGATGCGCCATATTGTAGAATGTCTTCAACAACTCTTTTGGCTACATTCGCAGGAATTGCAAATGAGTAACCAGAGTAGCTTCCTGTTGGTGATTGTATGGCAGTATTGATTCCAATCAGGTCTCCATACATGTTTACCAATGCGCCTCCGCTGTTTCCCGGGTTAATAGCTGCGTCGGTCTGGATGAATGTTTCAAAACTCATCTTCTTGTCCGATAATGGACGCGATGTTGCACTGATGATACCTGCTGTTACTGTTGATGTAAGATTGTATGGATTTCCAACGGCCAGTACCCACTCTCCGAGTTCAATGTTGTCAGAATTACCGAATGTGATTGCCTGAAGTGAGTCAGCTTCGATTTTTAGAAGAGCAATGTCGGTTTCGGGGTCTCGCCCTATAAGTGTGGCGTCGTACTCCTTTTTGTTGCTCAGTACCACCTTTATGTTTGAGCTTCCCTCAATAACGTGGTTATTGGTAACGATGTATCCGTCAGGGGTTACTATAACTCCTGAGCCGCTTCCTTGTGCTCCGGGATATTCGCGGATTCTTGGAGCAGCGCCAAAGTAGTACTCAAACGGATTGACAAGATATGCCTTGCCTCGACTCATGGTCTGTATGTGTACCACACTCTCTACTGTCTTTTGCGCTGCGGAGCGTAAATCCACGTATTGTGTGGTGCCGTATGTGTGTTGTTGTACGGGCGAGGCCTCGCTCATTACGGTTCTGGTGATTGTGGCAGGAACCTGATAGCTGACTTTGGTTTCTACAGATTCGATTCCTTGTTCTGTTTTGTTAATCAAAAAGATGGCAGAAAGTCCGCCTATAAAGCCTGTTAATGCAATTGCTATAAATCTTAAAATCTTCATACTTATCTCTCTTTTTTTCTCCTTATACGAGTGGTTAATCTAATTGTTGTCCGGCATAAAAATGCTTTCTTGCCTTACTGAGTGCAATAATAGTGTTTTATTTTTAATTGTGTATCATTGAGTTGAAATATTTATGGAACTTTAACTTCAGTAAATTAATTTTAGTTAATTTTTTGACCTGATTTTTCGCGGAAAAGTCTATATACTTTTGTAACTTTGCACTTTAATTGTGCAGCAATGAAATTGGGAACAATTATACAAAATTTAATATAAACAATCAAATAGCTTAAAAGAACATGTCCAAGGTAATTAAATTGAAAAAGGGCCTCGACATTAATCTTTGCGGAAAGGCTGAGTCTGTAGTAAAGGGCACTGTAAAGAGTAATCTTTATGCAGTGAAACCTACAGATTTCAAGGCTTTGACTCCAAAATTAAGTGTTAAGGTGGGCGATACTGTTCTTGCAGGTGATGCGCTTTTCGTGGATAAGTTGAATCCCGAGGTAAAATTCGTCTCTCCTGTAAGCGGTAAAGTCGTAGAGGTTGCCAGAGGAGAGCGTCGTAAACTGCTTGCAGTTGTTGTTGAGGCTGACTCAAAGACAGAGTACAAGAAGTTTGATGTTCAGGGTGGCACAAAAGAGGCTATCAAGGCTACAATGCTTGATGCCGGAGTATGGCCAATGGTTATTCAGCGTCCATACGGTATCATTGCGAATGCAAATGTAGAGCCAAAGGCGATTTACGTTTCTGCATTCGATTCAGCTCCATTGGCTCCTGATTATCAGGTAGCATTGAAGGGGAAAGAGGCTGATTTGAACAAAGGTTTCGAGATCCTTTCCAAGTTGGCAGGCAAGCCTGTGAATCTGGGATTGAAGGCAGGAATGGAGAGTTCAATCTTCGCTTCAATGAAAAATGTGGAGATTAACTATTTCGATGGTCCACACCCTGTAGGTAATGTGGGTATTCAAATTGCTCACACATCACCAATCAACAAGGGAGAGTATGTATGGACTGTAAATATTCAGGATGTAGCTATTATCGGACATCTTTTCAATAGCGGTAACTATGTTGCTGAGAAGGTTGTTGCTGTTGCCGGTTCTGGCGTTGCAACTCCTGCTTACTACCAGGTTACAGCCGGTGTTAAGATGGATGCTTTGTTGGCTTCACAGAGTGTGGCAGACAACTATCGTGTGATTTGCGGTAACGTTTTGACAGGAACTAAAGTTGCACGTGACTGCTACATGTGTTACTACACAAATGTTGTTACTGTAATTCCTGAGGGAGATCACTACGAGTTTATGGGCTGGATGATGCCGGGAACTAAGAAGTTCTCTGCTTCTCGTCTGTTCGGTTCGTTCCTTTGTCCTAAAAAAGAATACGATCTTGATACCAACTACAATGGTGAGGGGCGTGCATTCGTTGTTTCGGGACAGTACGAGAATGTATTGCCAATGGACATCTATCCTGTTTACCTTTTGAAGGCTGCTTTGGCAGGTGATATTGATCAAATGGAGCAGTTGGGAATTTATGAGGTAATTCCCGAGGATATGGCTCTTTGCGAGTTCGTATGTACATCCAAGATCCCTGTTCAGGAGATACTGGATAACGGAATTGCTTTGATGATGAAAGAGACCAACTAATTAAATTTTGACAGAATGAAGTGTTTACGTGAATTTTTAGATAAACAGAAACCTCACTTTTGCGAGGGCGGAAAGTTTGCAAAATTGCACTCTGTCTTAACCGGATTTGAGTCATTTCTGTTCGTGCCGAACACAGTAACTTCGAAAGGTGCGCATATCCGCGATGCAGTGGATTTGAAGCGTACAATGATTACTGTTGTTGTTGCACTGCTCCCTGCATTGCTTTTCGGTATTTATAATGTGGGATATCAGCACTATTTGGCTCTTGGTCAGGATGCATCTTTCTGGTGCATGGTTGGCTTCGGATTGTTGAAGGTGCTTCCAATGATTATTGTTTCATATATCGTTGGACTTGGTATTGAGTTTACTGTTGCTCAGATTAAGGGACATGAGATTAACGAGGGATTCCTTGTATCAGGAATCTTGATTCCAATGGTTATGCCTGTTGAAGCTCCACTATGGATGGTGGCTGTTTCTACTGCATTTGCCGTTATCATTGGTAAGGAGATCTTCGGTGGTACAGGTATGAATATCTGGAACCCTGCATTGGTTGCTCGTGCATTCTTCTTCTTTGCATATCCAAGTATGATCACTGGTGATAAGGTTTGGGTTGCTAACTCTTGTGGAGCTACAGACGCTATCTCTGCTGCAACTCCTCTTGCTAATCAAGTATCAGGAGATTGTGGCGTTACATTATGTGATAGCATTATTGGTTTGATTCCGGGAGCTATAGGCGAGACCTCTGTTGTGGCAATTCTTATTGGAGCTGTAATTTTGTTGGCAACAGGAGTTGCAAGCTGGCGAACAATGCTTTCTGTATTTGTAGGAGGTTTTGTTATGTCGTTGGTTATCATGGGTAATGTTGATGATGCATTATTGCAGTTGTGTCTTGGAGGATTTGCATTCGGTGCTGTATTTATGGCAACCGATCCTGTAACATCGGCTCAGACAAATGTTGGTAAATACGTTTATGGATTGTTGGTAGGAGTTATGGCAATTCTTATCCGTTTGAAGAACCCTGGTTATCCAGAGGGAATGATGATGGCTATCTTGCTTATGAACTCATTCGCTCCACTTATTGACTGGGTAGTTGTTCAGGCAAATATCAACCGTCGTATGAAACGTGCAAAAGTTAACGCTTAATAAAGGAGGATATAGAGATGAATACACAGAGTAATTCTTACACCTTTATATATTCTGTAGTAATGGTAGTGATTGTTGCAGCTCTTTTATCTGTAATTTCATTATCACTGAAGCCATTCCAGGATGCAAATATAAAGAATGAGAAGAGACAGAATATCCTTAGTGCGGCTAACATTGACGTTTTACCTGCCGAGGCTGAGGAGAATTATGAAAAGTATATTACAGAGACATTCGTTATCAATGCTCAGAACCAAAAGATTGAAGGTGTTGAGGCTTTCAATGTAGATATAGCTAAAGAGTACAAGAAACCTGCTGCAGAACGTCAGTTGCCTGTATTTGTTGCAGAGATAGATGGATCAAAGAAGTATATCCTTCCAATGTATGGAGCAGGACTTTGGGGTGCAATTTGGGGATATGTATCTTTCAACGATGATAAGAATACCGTTTACGGAATCTTCTTTGACCACGCAGGTGAGACCCCTGGATTGGGCGCTGAGATTACAAACAAGGATAAATTCAAAAAATTCTTTGCAGATAAGAAGGCATTCAATGCAAATGGAGAGCGTATCTTGAAGGTAAGTAAGGGAGCATCTTCAAAGGGATTGGGCGCTACTGAGGTAGATGCTATCTCTGGAGGTACAATTACATCAAATGCTGTTGATGCAATGCTTGCAGACTATTTTGAGAGTTATAAGGCTTTCTTGAGTAATAACCAAAATTAATGTAGAGGAGTATGAGCGCACTATTTTCAGATAAGAACAGACAGGCTTTGTTGGGCCCGTTGAGTGCAAATAACCCTGTTCTTGTGCAGATTTTGGGTATTTGCTCTGCCTTGGCTGTAACTTCACAGTTGAAGCCGGCGTTCGTTATGGGATTGTCAGTGACAGTTGTTTGTGCTTTTGCAAACGTAATCCTTTCACTTTTGAGAAATACAATTCCTAACAGAATTCGTATTATCGTGCAGTTGGTTGTTGTGGCTGCATTGGTAATCATTGTGGATCAGGTTTTGAAAGCATTTGTTTACGATGTTAGTAAGCAGCTTTCTGTATATGTAGGTTTGATTATTACAAACTGTATTATCATGGGACGTATTGAGGCATTTGCATTGGCTAACAAGCCTTGGCCATCGCTTCTTGACGGTATTGGTAACGGTTTGGGATATGGAATGATTCTTGTGATTGTAGCATTTGTTCGTGAGTTGCTTGGAGCCGGAACATTGTTCGGTTTCAAAGTATTCCCACAGGCATTCTACGATTGGGGATATATGAACAACGGTTTGATGCTTATGGCTCCAATGCCATTGATCCTTATCGGATTGATTGTATGGTATCACAGAGCGAAAAACCCGGATATGATTGAGAACAATTAAAAGAGGTAAAAGATTATGGGAAATTATTTTGGAATAATAGTTGAGGGTATCTTCACCCAAAATATGATCTTTGCATACTTCTTGGGAATGTGTTCATTCTTGGCCATCTCTAAGAATGTAAAGACCTCTTTTGGATTGGGTGTTGCCGTTGTATTCGTATTGTTGATTACTACTCCTGTGAACTATCTTTTGAACGAGTATGTGTTAAAAGAGGGTGCATTGTCATGGTGTATGGGCGAGGCTGCTGCTACTATAGATTTGAGCTTCCTAAGCCTTATTCTGTTTATTGCCGTAATTGCTGCTATTGTGCAATTGGTAGAGATGATCGTTGAGAAATTCTCACCGGCATTGTATAATCAGCTTGGTATCTTTTTGCCATTGATTGCTGTAAACTGTGCTGTGATGGGAGCTTCGCTTTTCATGCAGCAGAGAGATTGGGTGAATATTGGCGAGGTTGCATGCTACGGTCTTGGTTCTGGTCTTGGCTGGATGTTTGCAATTGTAGGTATGGCAGCAATTAGAGAGAAAATTAAATATTCAGATGTTCCCGCTCCATTGCGTGGAATTGGAATTACCTTCATCATTACAGGTTTGATGGCAATTTCATTCATCTGTTTCTCAGGAATTAGTTTGTAATCAGTAAATAGAGAAAGATAATGAATACTTCAATATTGTTTTCTGCAATAGTTGTATTTACTGTAGTTATCATTGTTTTGGTAAGTTTGCTTCTGTTGGCAAAAGAGAAGTTGACTCCAAAGGGCAAGGTAAAGGTAAGTATTAACGGCGGTAGCAGAATTATCGAGACTGATCCGGGAAGCAGCCTTTTGGCTACTCTTGGAAATGAAAAGATTTTCCTTCCATCGGCTTGTGGAGGAAAGGGAGCCTGCGGAATGTGTAAGTGTCAAGTTGTAAGTGGTGGAGGTAGTATTCTTCCTACAGAGAAGGGCTTCTTCTCATATAAGCAACAACACGAGGATTGGCGTTTGGCATGTCAGGTAAAGGTTAAAGAGGATACAGAGATGGTAATCCCAGAGTCTGTTCTTGGTATCAAGAAGTGGGAGTGCGAGGTTGTATCTAATAAGAATATCTCTACCTTCTTGAAGGAGTTTGTTGTTAAGTTGCCAGAGGGCGAGACATTGAACTTCCGTGCAGGAGGATATATTCAGATTGATGTACCTGCAATCGATGTTGACTTCAAGGATATCGAGGTTGACGATCGTTACAAGCAGGATTGGGAGAATATGAAGATGTTCGATTTGAAGATGCACAACCCAGAGCCAACTTATCGTGCTTACTCAATGGCTAACCACCCGGCAGAGGGTAATATCGTGATGTTGAACATCCGTATTGCTACTCCTCCATTTGATAGAGCCGCAGGTAAGTTCATGGATGTAAATCCTGGAATCTGTTCTTCATTCATCCACTCACGTAAGCCTGGAGATAAGGTTATTGTTTCTGGTCCTTACGGAGAGTTCTTCTTGCGTGAGACAAAGAACGAGAAGATGTTTATTGGTGGTGGAGCAGGTATGGCACCTATGCGTTCACACATCTATGATATCTTCAAGACTAAGAAGATTACCGATACTAAGGTTACATTCTGGTATGGTGCCCGTGCATTGAAAGAGGCTCCATACGTTGACGAGTTCGATGCAATCCAGAAGGAGTTCGATAACTTCAGCTGGACTTTGGCTCTTGACCGTCCGGATCCGGAGGCTGATGCAGCAGGTGTAGCTTACAAGCCGGGATTTGTTCACAATGTAATCTTCGAGAACTATTTGAAGAATCACGAGAATCCAGAGGATATTGAGTACTATTTGTGCGGACCTCCTATGATGATTCAGGCAGTAACAAATATGCTGTATGAGTTGGGAGTTCCAGACGAGAACGTAATGTACGATAACTTCGGAGGATAGTATCTAATAGGTATGGACTGTTCATTTATGAGCAGTCCAACTTACTTTGTTTTATAACGTTATTAATTTGATAATGGAAAGAGATAACACAATTTTCAATCTAATAGAAGAGGAGCACAAGAGACAACAACATGGAATAGAGCTTATCGCTTCTGAGAACTTTGTAAGTGAGCAGGTAATGGAGGCTATGGGTTCTTGCTTGACAAATAAGTATGCTGAGGGTTATCCCGGAGCAAGATATTACGGAGGTTGTCAGGTTGTTGACCAGGTTGAGAGATTGGCCATAGAGCGTGCATGTAAGTTGTTTGGTGCTGAGTATGCTAACGTTCAGCCTCACTCAGGTGCTCAGGCAAATGCAGCTGTATTCTTTGCATGCATGAAACCGGGAGATACCTATTTGGGATTGGATTTGGCACATGGAGGACACCTTTCTCACGGTTCTGCTGTAAACTTGTCAGGAATCAACTACAAACCAATTGCATATCACGTTGATGAGAAGACAGGTTTGGTTGACTATGATGAGATGGAGCGTTTGGCTTTGGAGCATAAACCAAAGATGATTGTATCTGGTGCTTCTGCATATTCACGTGATTGGGATTATAAGAGAATGCGCGAGATTGCCGATAAGGTTGGAGCTTTGTTGATGTACGATATGGCTCACCCTGCAGGTTTGATTGCTGCCGGTCTTTTGAATAACCCATTTGAGTATTGCCATATTGTAACAACTACTACTCACAAGACTCTTCGTGGTCCTCGTGGTGGTATGATCTTCTTGCCAAAGGATTTCCCAAATCCATGGGGAATTACAACTCCAAAGGGTGAGATTAAGATGATGTCTGCAATTATGAACTCTGCCGTATTCCCTGGCCAGCAGGGTGGACCTCTTGAGCATGTAATTGCATCAAAGGCTGTTGCTTTTGGCGAGGCTTTGACAGATTCATACAAGGAGTATGCTAAGCAGGTACAGAAGAATGCAGCAGTTATGGCTGCAGAGTTTATCGCTAAGGGTTACTCGGTTGTGTCTGGTGGAACAGACAACCACTGTATGCTTATCGATTTGCGTTCTAAGTTCCCTGAGTTGACAGGTAAGAAGGCTGAGAATACTTTGGTTCTTGCTGATATCACTATCAATAAGAATATGGTTCCATTCGATTCTCGCTCTCCATTCCAAACTTCAGGTATTCGTGTTGGAACTCCAGCAATTACTACCCGTGGTTTGAAGGAGGATGATATGAAGGTTATTGTTGATATGATTGACCGAGTTCTTTCTGATCCTGATAACGAGCAGGTTATTGCTCAGGTTAGAGCAGAGGTTAACGCAATGATGGCTGATAGGCCAATGTTTGCGTGGTAACGGCTACGGAGTATATATTTTTTGAAATGACGCTCACGGCTCAAGTATCTCTACGTCAATTTACCTATAAAACAGAACTCGCTGCTTCGCAGCTCAAACAGCAGTTTTATAACGGTAAATTTTCCTTGAATACTAATCGCCTTCCGCTAGTTTTCAAAAAATATATACTCCTCCGCTAATATAATTTATAGAGAGTGTCACAGGTTTCTGTGGCACTTTTTTTGATGTTATTATAGTCGATGTCTTGTATTACTGAAATTTATGTCTGAAAATTTTGATAATAATAATAATAATAATAACTTTGCGAAAATTGCATGTGTGATGTTAAAGTATTTATATAGAATTTTGTTTGCTTTATCTCTCTTTGTGGGGGTGTTGCTTTTGATTGTAGATTATTTAGATAAACAAGAGTTAAGAAAGTGTGTTATAGGATGTATTGGACGTCAATTAAATCTTTCAGATTCTTTGGTATTCCTTAATTCATCTGATATCTCTGATATTAGTGACTTTGATTATAAGATATTTTGTTATATCCCTCCTGGTGAGTGTTTGGGCTGTAAATTGAATATGACAAAATGGAATGATTTTATGAATGAATTTCCAGTAAATAATGTTACTTTGGTATTCCTTACGCATTTGGAAAATAAGAATGAAGTTAATAGATATGCTAATCTGCTTTGTTTTAGGTATCCTATAATTGCATATAATGATAATAAGATTTATGATAATATAACTTCTATCATGAAGATTGCCAACGGTATAAATGTTTTTCTCTTGAATAAAAATAATTTAGTCGAGTCTATAGGTAATCCTTTGTATAACAAAAAGATTAAGGATTTATACATCGACATTATAAAGAATTAATTAACTAAAATTAAAAATAATAACTATGAGCAAGAAGATGAAATTATTAGCATTTGTAGTATGTATTGTATTATGTGCTACTATGGTTGTGGCTGTTGTGCTTAAGAGACAACAAGATAGACCATTGTTTGCAGAGAGGAATATCGAGGCTTTAACCTCTACAGAATCCTACTCAAGTGAGATAAATTCTGATGATTGTTATGTAAAAGATGGTGCTCAATGCTTGGTAATTTATATAACACCTAATGGGAATAACGGAGTAATATATTTGAACCAATATCCCAAAGAACCATGATCTACCGTAATATGATAAATTGCTTTTTCTTTCTATTGTTGTTATGTGCGTGTGGTACTGATAATAATGGATTAAGAAATATTGCATTTGAAAATTTGGTTGGAGTACCATCGGGTTGTGACTATATAGTTGACTATCCTCAGGAGATGTATGTTATAGACTCATTATTAATATTATGTGATCCTCGCTTAAGTAAAGGTGTGGTAGAAGTGTATGATATTAATACTGGCGATTTTATTCAGGCTCCTCTTAAAAGAGGACGCGGAGATTTTGAGTTTATGTCGCCATATTTTTTGGGATTCTCTAATAGTTGTGATTCGTTGTATATTTATGATGTAATGCAGAGTAAATTGGTAGCTTCAAAAATAATATTAAATAGAGATTCTTTGATTATCAATTCATATAATCAATATGAATCAGATAGGAAGGATATTGTATCTACTAAGTTGGCTAAGCTTGATAATGGATATATTGTGTCGTTACCATATTTTGCTAAAGATTCAATGTTTGTTCTGTTTGATTCTAGAATGCAGTTTAAGCAGAAATTTGGTAATTTACCAGTTGAATGGGAAAAAACAGATGAAATTAAATTGTATAACACCTTTGTTGGTGATATAAAAACACATGGCAATAAGGTAATATATGCCTCTGGAAGATTACCATATGTTGTTTGTTATGATGTTGCGGATGATGGTGCTGTAGTAAAGAGTTGGGAGGTTATTTTGGATGAGTATTCAATATATTTTGAGGGTGATAAACTAAGATTTTCAAATGATAATCCTCAAACATTTATGTCTGTTCACCCTACTTCTGATAAGATCTTTGTCGTTTACAATGGATATACTACAGATGATTGGGCACACGATATTGATAAATCAGTGGAGTATAAGATAATTGCTATTGATTATGAAGGTCAGGTTGTAGGTGCTTATGAGCTTGATTATCCAATCATAAAATTATCAGTTTCTCCTAAAGGTAAGGATATGTTTGTTTTTACCACTGTTGATGAGCGAATGGATATCGTAAAATATACAATTAAATAAGATTTTGCATTGAACGTTTATAAATAAACCCTAGAGTGTCACAGGTTTCTGTGGCACTTTTTTTGTGCATTTATATAAATTTAAAATAAACATAAAATATACAAAGTAAAATCACTATCTTTGTACTGTGAATAATGTATATGCAATAAGCTATAATAATGCATTATTGAAATAAAATAAGTGTCTAACCATTGTAGGTAATTATTTTATTACCTATTTTTGCAAAGTGAAAGGGTATTATTATGCCAACAATTTTTATCCTTTTCGGATTTAGATTTTTATTTTACGCCAATGACCATGAACCAATCCATGTTCATGTCGTGAAGGGTAAAATTCGTGCCAAGTTTACAATTAGTCCGGTTGAATTAGTTGAAAATGATGGTTTGAAAGCTTCTGAAATTAAGATGGTAGAGTCGGTAATAGAGGAGAATGTTGAAGTTATTTCGGAGCATTGGAATAAATTTTTTAATAACAATACATAATATCGATGATAGATATAGATAAGGTATGGATTACTGAAACGGCAGTGTATATTAGGACTGTTGATGGCAGGGAAGCGTGTGAAAATTTCATGGATTATCCACGTTTAAAGTATGCTACGCAATCGCAACGCGAAAATTATACTGTTGATTCATTTGGAATTCATTGGGAAGATATTGATGAGGATTTAAGTTTTGAAGGTTTTTTTAAAACTAAGAACCCTTCTCAATTATATGAGTTATTTATGTCACATCCCGAGATTAATGCTTCTGCAGTTGCACGCAGAATAGGTATATCACAATCTCTATTGGCTCAATATATAAGTGGTAGTAAGCGTCCTTCTAAGGAACGTTTAGAATTAATCAAAGATGAGATTAGATTAATAGGTAAAGAGTTGCTTTCGATATAGTTTCTACTTTTTTTATTAGATTGTTTTTAGGAGGGTAAGGTATTCGTGTTGGAAGTTGGGGGTGAGGGTGTTGGTGCCGATGGCAGCCTCGATTTTCTCTTTGCTCCAGAATTTGCCCTCGTCAACTTCGTCGTTGTCAATTGTGAATGTGCCGTATTCCCTGCAGATGAATACGTTTATGAATTCGCGTTCAGTTTTTGATTCCCAAAGGTAGGTTGCAAGCAGTTCTGCCTTGAATTGTGTCAATCCAAGTTCTTCCATTGTTTCGCGATGAAGAGCAGTGAGTGTGTCTTCGCCATAGCTGATGTGGCCTCCTACTGCGGTGTCCCAGTATCCCGGTAGCAGTTTTTTGGTCATGCTGCGTTTTTGTAGGAATATTTCGCCTTTGGCGTTTATCAGATGTAGGTGTACGACAGGGTGGAGTAGTTTGCTTCCGCTGTGGCATTCGCTTCTTGTTGCTTTGCCTATTGTCTCTCCTTTTTCATTTACTATTGGCAAAATCTCTTCCATTGCTTTTATCTCAGTATTGGATATGTGTATATGTTTTACGAGACGGACGCTCACGGCTTAAGTATCTCTACGTCAATTTACCTATAAAACAGAACTCGCTGCTTCGCAGCTCAGACAGCAGTTTTATAACGGTAAATTTTCCTTGAATACTAATCGCCTTCCGCTAGTGTCTCTTTAAAACATATACACATATCAATCGGGTAAAATGTATGTTTTAAGAGACGGACGCTTACGGTTTTATGTGTGGGGTAAAAATAAGGCTGACCGATTGGCCAGCCTTATGAGTTTATGACTTAAACGTTAAATTAAGCGTTTACCTTAGCCATGTGAGCGATCAACTCCAATACCTTGTTAGAGTAACCAATCTCGTTATCGTACCAAGATACAACCTTAACGAACTTGTCTGTCAAAGCGATACCAGCCTTAGCATCGAAGATAGAGGTCAAAGCACAACCCAAGAAGTCAGAAGATACAACCTCCTCCTCAGTGTAACCAAGAACTCCGTTCAAGTAAGTCTCAGAAGCCTCCTTCATAGCTGCACAAATCTCAGCGTATGTTGCAGACTTAGCCAAGTTTACTGTCAAGTCAACTACAGATACATCCAAAGTTGGAACGCGGAATGCCATACCTGTCAATTTTCCGTTCAACTCAGGAATTACTTTACCTACAGCCTTAGCAGCACCTGTTGAAGATGGGATGATGTTACCAGCAGCAGCACGTCCACCTCTCCAGTCCTTCAAAGAAGGTCCGTCAACAGTCTTCTGAGTAGCTGTTGTAGAGTGTACAGTTGTCATCAAACCGTCTGTAATACCGAACTTGTCGTTCAATACCTTAGCGATAGGAGCCAAGCAGTTTGTTGTACAAGAAGCGTTAGAAACAAACTGAGTTCCCTTTACATATTTGTCGAAGTTAACACCGCATACGAACATTGGAGTGTCGTCCTTTGAAGGAGCAGACATTACAACATACTTAGCACCAGCCTCAATGTGAGCCTGAGCTTTCTCCTTTGTCAAGAACAATCCTGTAGACTCAACTACATACTCAGCCTCGATCTCGTTCCACTTCAAATCAGCAGGGTTTCTTTCTGCAGTTACGCGGATAGCCTTACCGTTAACGATCAATTTGCTGTTCTCTACGTCAGCCTCGATTGTTCCCTCGAACTGTCCGTGCATTGTGTCATACTTAAGCATATAAGCCAAGTAGTCTACTGGGCAAAGGTCGTTAATACCTACGATCTCGATGTCGTTTCTTGTCTGAGCAGCGCGGAATACAAAACGTCCAATACGTCCGAATCCGTTGATACCAACTTTAATCATCTTTTTTTATCCGTTTAAAAGGTTAATGAATCTATAATCTGTTTTTTTGCAGTCCAAAATTATAAAAACTCTTTCTTATCCACAATATTAGCCCCTTTTTTTTTCAAAAAATCAACTCAAACGATTTCAGAAAGTGTAATCATTTGGATAATTCAGTTAATTTTTTCGTATCAAGAGAAGTTTATCTCCTGATTCAAGTTCAAGACTTCCATTGGGAATCAGGAAATCGTTGCCTCGTTTTACAAGCATTACAAGGGTCCCCTCGGGTAGTTGAATCTCTTTAAGGGTATTGCCGTTGACGAGCATCTCCTCATTTAATACAATATCTTTAAGGTTTGTGTCAATCTCCTCGGGAAGCTCAACTCCGAAATCATTGCCCTCTTTCTTCTGCTTGGTTGCCAAACGTAGTTTGCGGGCAACCCAGGGGATTGTAGAACCTTGAATTACAAGCGATAGAATTGTTATGAAGAATACTACATTAAAAATCAGGTTAGCTCCCTCAATCTTTGCAACTACTGGGTATGTGGCAAAGATAATAGGTACTGCTCCACGTAATCCCACCCACGATACAAAGTGTTTGGAGCGTGCATTCATTTTGCGGAATGGCAGCAGGCATAACCATACGGTTACAGGACGTGCCACAAGAATCATAAATATTCCGATTAATGATGCAATAAGTGCAATGCCAAGTAATTCACGTGGATTAACCAAAAGTCCCAGGGCAAGGAACATTATAATTTGGAATAGCCATGTCATTCCATCCATGAATGTAGCAATTTCGCGTTTGTTTGTGATTCTTGCATTGCCAACCATAATACCGGCAATATATACTGCCAGGTAGCCGTTTCCATGAATCATATCGCTTATCGAGAAGATAAAGAATACGAAACTCAGAAGCATAATGGAGTATAGTGATGGATTTGGCAGGGTAATTTTGTTGATTACTATAACAGCCAATTTACCCAGCAGGAATCCGGCAGCTGCACCGACAATGAATTGTACCAGAAACGAACCTATAATCTCGGCAACACCCAATTCGGACGATTGAATGAATTGGATAAGTACAATGGTCAGCATATATGCCATAGGGTCGTTACTACCGCTCTCTAACTCAAGCATTGGGCGTAGATTGTGCTTCAGGTGCATTTTATGTGAACGTAAAATGTTGAACACCGATGCCGAGTCGGTAGATGACATTGTTGCTGCTAATAGCAGTGCGGTAGTGAGCGGAAGAGCAATCCCTGAGTTAGGAATGGTTTTGCCTATCCAGTATATAAACAGACCGGTAAAAAGTGTTGTGAGTACAACTCCTAATGTGGAGAGGATAATTCCCTGCGACATAACGGGTCTGATCTCGTTGTATTTGGTGTCCATCCCTCCTGAAAATAGGATAATTCCCAGGGCAATCATTCCTATAAATTGGGCATCCTCAACGTTGTTGAATTGTAATCCAAAACCGTCGCTTCCAAATATCATTCCTACCACTAAGAAGATAAGAAGGGTGGGCATTCCGAATTTATATCCCGTTCTGCTGACTGTTATACTTACGAAAAGAAGTATCGAAAAGATTAAAAGACTATTCTCGGCTGTAAATATCATAATATGTTGTTTTTAGGTGTTTGCTTTAATAAGTTGCAAAGGTACTGTTTTTTTACGCAAATTTTATAAATTTGTACTATTGCTTATGATATTATCTAAACAGATTGTAAGCAAATATTTTATACATAATAAACGTATCAAACGGGGATGTCAATGTTGCGATTATTAATATTTTTTAATCTATTAGTTGTATGTGGATGCGCTGATTTTCAAATAAATGAGGGTGAGCGTAGAAGAGTCACTTTCCCATCTTCACAGGAGGAGCGGATTTCTGAGATGACAATTGTTTTTGGGGGCGATTATATGCAGCACTCTCCGCAGTTGAATGGGGCTTTGTTGGCTGCAGGTGGTTATGATTTTACTCCGACTCTCAGATATATGGATTCTTTGTGGAGTAGTGCCGATTTTGTCGCTTTGAATTTTGAAACAACAGTTGGCGATGCTCTATACACGGGGTATCCGACATTTAAATCTCCAGTAGAGTGTATGTCGGCTTTGAAAGAGTGTGGTGTGGATATCATATTTACAGCGAATAATCACTGTTGTGACGGAGGGGGACGAGGCCTCGTCCGAACCATAGATTGTGCAGATTCATTAGGCTTGCTACATTTGGGAACGTATAAGGATAGTGTCGGGTATGCAAATAACAGAGTTGTGTATATTGAGAAAGATGATATAAGGGTGGCTCTGTTGAACTATACTTATGGGACTAATGGAATTCCAGTCCCAAGAGGGCGTGTTGTAAATATGATTGATACTATGGTGATAAAGCAGGATCTGGAGCTGGCAAGCGAGGCTGATGTCAGAGTTGTCTCAATTCACTGGGGAGATGAGTATCAGCGCATGCCGAATAGTAATCAACGCAGGTTGGGGGCGAGGTTGCACGATTGGGGTGCAGATGTGATTGTCGGAACGCATCCACATGTCGTTCAGCCGGCGGAGATATTCCGGAGTGATGATGGCAATGCGATTGATGGTGTATTATTCTATTCATTGGGTAATTTTATCTCAAATCAACGTGATAGGTATCGTGACGGAGGCCTGAATGTAAAGTTATACATAGGTAAAGGGGGAGATGGAGAGATATTTTTAGGTGTCGAGAGTGTACCGGTGTGGGTATATAAGTATTACGATAGTGGTGCATATAGATATTCGGTTGTGCCATCGTATATGGATGGGCGTGTTGAGATGTCTCATTGGAATCAAAATATCTATAAATGTAGTTTGAGAGATAACGAATTGCACATTCTTAATTAATTTGTGTAATTTTTATTGCGAGGTTCTATTTTTTTATATATCTTTGCCACGCGAAAATGAATAATGTAAAATATGAGTGAAAGTTTTGTAAAACGAGTTGAAGAGGTAATTGTTAAAAGATGGGATTCTGAAGTCCTTAGTAATTACCGTGGAGTTACATATGCATACCGCGATGTAGCAAGAAAGATTGCAAAGTTGCATATACTATTCGAGGAGAGTGGTATTCAGAAAGGCGATAAGGTTGCTCTTTGCGGAAGAAATTCAGCGGAGTGGGGAGTGTTGTTTATGGGAACATTGACCTATGGCGCTGTTGCTGTTCCTATCTTGAACGATTTTACTCCTGAGATTGTTCACAATATTGTAAACCACTCTGAGGCTAAGTTGCTTTGTGCCGGTGATGGAACATGGGATCATCTTGATTTTGCTGCAATGCCCAATATCATAGGTGCGTTGAGAATTGAGGATTTCTCAATCAGAGAGTCTCGTTCTGAGGCTTTGATAGCAACTCGTGCTACATTGAACGAAAAGTTTGGAAAACGTTATCCTGAGAGATTTACTGCTAAGGATGTATGTTACGAGGCTGAGTCATCGGTTGATGCTTTGGCGATGATTAATTATACATCAGGTTCTACCGGTTTGTCTAAGGGTGTTATGCTTACCTATTCAAGTATGTTGGGTAATCTTGACTTTGCTATTGAGGCGTTGGGCAAGCATCCGGGTAAGACATTGGTATCGATGTTGCCAATGGCTCATATGTATGGTTTGGCTTTTGAGTTTATTTACGAGTTTATAACCGGAATTCACATCTATTTTCTGACAAAGGTTCCATCTCCACAGATTATTGCTGATGCATTGGCGAATGTTAAGCCTGCAATTGTGATTGCAGTACCTTTGATTATCGAGAAGATTGTGCGTAAAAAGGTATTCCCAATGCTTGAGAAACCTCACATGAAGGTTTTGATGAGCATCCCATTGGTAAATGATAAGATTCGTGAAACAATTCGTGAGAAGTTACTTGCAGCCTTTGGTGGTAATGTGATAGAGGTCGTTATAGGTGGAGCTGCCTTGAATAAGGATGTAGAGAACTTCCTGAGATCAATTAATTTCCCATATACTGTTGGATACGGAATGACCGAGTGTGGCCCTATCCTGGCTTACGACTGGTGGGAGACATTCAAGCCGGGCTCTTGTGGTAAGGCGGCTTTGGGTATGACTTTGAAGATTGATTCAGCAGATCCCGAGAATATTGTTGGAGAGATTTGTGCGAAGGGACCGAATGTAATGCAGGGATACTTCAAGAATGAGGAGGCTACTGCCGAGGCTATCGATAGTGATGGCTGGTTGCATACCGGAGATTTGGGAGTTATTGATAAGGATGGTTATCTGTTTATTCGTGGAAGAATCAAGAATATGCTTCTTGGTCCAAGCGGACAGAACATCTATCCAGAGGAGATTGAGGATAAGTTGAATAACTTGCTTTACGTTGGAGAGTCAGTAGTTGTTGATCGCGGTGGTCGTTTGGTGGCATTGGTTTATCCTGATATGGAGCAGGTCGAGGCAAATCCTGTTGAGGATTTACAAGCAGCGATTACTGCAGATGTAAAAGTGTTGAACAAGGAGTTGCCTGGATATAGCCAGATTAGTGCCGTTGAGGTTCGTGATACCGAGTTTGAAAAGACACCTAAAAAGAGCATTAAACGCTACTTGTATAAGTAGAAGTTTGATAGTTTGTTTCCATATTCTTTGGAGAGAGCGGCTTTGTTCGCTCTCTTTTTTTTAATCTTGTGATTATATTGTGTTGAATATTTTTATAATTTTGACTTTCGGTATTGTAACCCCGAAATGAGTTTGTAAAAAAATCACAATAATGAAAAAGACATTTTTATCAATTTTGCTGATGGTCGCCTGTGTGGCTGCTTTCGGTGCAACTCCTAAGAAGAGTGCAAAGGCAAAAGATGCCAAGTATGTTATCTATTTCATCTGTGATGGAATGGGAATGAACCAGGTGAATGGTGCGGAAATGTATTTGGCTGAGTTAGAGGGACGTATTGGTATTACTCCTTTGAATTTTACCCTTTTCCCGTCATTTGGTTATGCAACAACTTTCTCTGCTACAAACGGAGTTACCGACTCTGCTGCGTCGGGTACGGCTCTGGCTACAGGTAAGAAGACCAAAAACAGCCGTTTGGGTGTAAATGTTGATGCGAGCGAGCCATTGTATAGTGTGGCTAAAGAGGCAAAAGCAAGCGGTAAGAGTGTAGGAATTGCAACAACTGTTAGTGTTGATCATGCAACTCCTGGAGCGTTCTATGCTACACAACCTGATAGAAATATGTATTATGAGATTGCTCTTCAGATTCCTGAGTCTCAGTTTGACTTTTTCGGAGGTTCAGGCTTCTTGCAGCCACGTAAACGTGGAGTTGAGAAGAGTATCTATGATGTTTTCGCCGAGAGCGGTTATACCGTTGCTTACGGATATGACGAGGCTAAGGCTATGGTTGATGCCAAGACCGATAATTTGATTGTTGTTAGCAAGAAGGGTAAGGCTCAGGATGCTCTTCCAATGGCTATCGACCGTGCAGAGGATGATTTGAGAATGGATCAGATTACCGATTTGGCTATTGAGTCTTTGAAGGATGATAAGGATGGTTTCTTCCTGATGGTTGAGTGCGGAATGATTGACTGGGCAGGACATAGCAATGATGCATCTACATGTTTTAAGGAGGTTATTGACTTCCAGCGTTCTGTGGATGTTGCCTTGAAGTTCTATGAAGAGCATCCCGATGAGACTTTGATTGTAATCACTGCAGACCACGAGACCGGAGGTTTGGGATTGGGTGCAGGCCCGTATGAGTTGCAACTTAAGCACCTGGAGCACCAGAAGTGTTCAAAGAATGAGTTGACTGCGAGAATAGCTCAATATACCGAAGGTAAGGCTAAAGAGGAGATTACATGGGATTATATCAAGCCATTTATCAGCGAGCAGGTTGGATTGTTTACCAAGGTTCCTGTGCCTCCTTACTATGAGCAGGAGTTGATCAGAACATTTGAGCGCTCTTTCGGCCCAAATGTTGAGAATGTAAAATCTATGTATAGCGCAGCTAACCCATTGGCAAGCAATGCTATTGATATTCTTAACAGAATTGCTTTGGTCTCTTGGGGTAGTGGAGGTCACTCAGCAGCTTATGTTCCTGTATATGCTATTGGTGCCAACTGTCAGTTATTTGAGGGCAAGACCGATAATGCAGAGATTCCCGGTAAGCTGGCTCAGGCTATGGGCGTAGAGTTTTAACGATAAGTACTCTTTGTGTTTGAGTAGTTACTCTTAACTCTTCGCAAGCTCTTAAACCGATAATCCAAATAATCCCGTTGCTATCGCATAGTAGCGGGATTTTTTCACGCTCATAACTATTGATTTTTGCATCGTTTAGAATGTCGCTGACAAGTTTTGAGCGTCCCTTCATTCCAAATGGTTTTATTCTATCTCCATTTTGAATGTTTCTGATTTTCAACGGAAATTTTATTTTGTCCAGATCAAAGTAGGCGTGTGTGGACTCTTTTATAATTTCGTTAGTGGTGATAGAGCCATTGTGAATATGAAACTCCAATGAGCCTACGGCAGTTGTAATGCTATGTTGCAACTCCTGTTCAGATTCAATGGTGATTTCAGGAACCTCGGTTGGGGTATTCAGGGTGATGTATACTCCGTTTCGTTCAAATAGAATTCTGTATCGGGATGCGGTTAGTTGCTTGCCAGGCTTTCTCTCCTTGCATAACTCCATAAAACTGCCAATCTGCTCTTCGTTAAATCCCAATGGTGCAAGAATTTCGTATGCAATGGTGATGGGCGAGGCCTCGCTCATCAATCTCACGATATCCATTTTAATCTCGGTGCAACTGATTCCCAGTTCGCCTATCGGCGCAGGCAAAATGGCTTTTATGGCACTTTGAATAGCTCTGCGATATATTGCCTCAATTCCCTGCATTCTGCTTGCATTCCTGCAGAGTGTTTCGGTTACTGCAGGGTTGATTTTTTTTAAAATGGGAAAAACACTGTTACGAAGAGTGTTGCGTTTAGCTATATTCCGACTGTTTGTACTATCTTCGCAATGTGGAATACTATTTGATTCAAGGTATTCAAGTAGCTCTTTATGACTGAATTGAAGAAGAGGACGCAGTATATTGCCACTCTTTTCACGAATACCGCAAAGTCCTAAAATTCCGGTACCTCGGATCTGGTTTAACAGGATGGTTTCGGCAACATCATCGGCGTTGTGTGCAATTAGCAGTATGCCATTTTCTCCACACTCTTTAGCAAACCAATCGTAGCGTAAATCGCGGGCAGCCATCTCAATGCTGACTCCATTTTGAGTGGCGTAGTCAGTGGTGTTGCACTCATGAATGCGGTATGCAATTCCATGCTCTTTGCAGAATGTCTCGACAAAGTGCTGATCTTCGTTGCTCTCCTCGCCGCGAAGGTGGAAATTTACATGGAGCACAGTGGGGTGGAGTCCCAGATTATACAGCGCGGTGAGTAGGGCCATGGAGTCGGCACCTCCGCTGACTCCTGCAAAAAGGGGCTTTTCGTTACAATCGTATTTTGTAAGAAACTCTTTGATATGACTCTCGATATGCTTCATTACGCTCTATTTTCCTGTTGTTTTAAATTTCACTTAGTTCAAGCCAGCGCATCTCTTTCTCATCAAGAATCTCTTTTAATGCACTGTATCGGCCTGATAGTTCAACAATCGACTCTGCGCTTTCGGAGCCCGATGAGAGACGTGCCTCAATATCTGCTTTTTCAGTATTCAGTTGCTCCATATCCTTTTCAAGTTGCTCCATTTCACGCTTCTCCGAGTAGCTCAATTTGCGTTTTCTGTTGCTGTTTCTCTCATCATTTTGAGGCGAGGTCTCCTGTTTTTGTTCTCCTCGCTTTGCAGCAATGCGAGCAGCTTCTGCAGCCTGGGCAGCCTTTAACTCCTCCTGCTCCTCTATGTAGTTGCGATATTGTGTGTAGTTGCCGGGGAAGTCCCTCACTGAACCCTCGCCCTCAAAAGCAAATACGCGGTCGCATACCTTGTCGGTGAAGTAACGATCATGCGATACTACAATCAGACAGCCTCGGAATAACTTCAGATACTCTTCAAGTACGTTTAATGTTATGATGTCCAAATCGTTGGTTGGCTCATCGAGGATAAGAAAGTTTGGGTTTTTGATGAGGACTGTCAGCAGATACAGACGTCTGCGTTCACCTCCGCTAAGTTTTTCAACCAGAGAGTATTGCTGTTTGGTCGGGAACAGAAAGTACTCCAAAAACTGTGATGCAGAAAGAACTCTGCCATTGCCCATATCTATTCGTTCAGCCAACTTTTTTACTATGTCTATCACCCGCTCTTGCGGATTGAAGGTTATTCCCTCCTGACGGTAGTAACCAAATACTACTGTCTCTCCAACCTCAACACTTCCTGTTTCCGGGGCGAGGGCTCCGGTGATGATGTTCAGAAAAGTTGATTTACCCGCACCGTTTTTGCCAACAATTCCCACTTTATCCCCTTTGGCGAATTTGTATGTGAAATCTTTCAGGTAGTACTCTCCCTCCCATGTAAAGCTTACATTCTCAAGTTCAAGTATCTTTTTTCCTAAGCGATGTCCCTGAATATCAAGATCCAGTTTTCTATTGTCGATGGTTTGTGAAACAGTCTCCTGTAGCTTGTGGAAGTTGTCTATCCTGTATTGAGCCTTGTGGCTTCGTGCCTGTGGCATACGACGCATCCACTCCTGCTCCGTACGGAACAGATTGCGAGCTTTGTCGAGTGCGCCACTCTTTGCTGCCATACGCTCCTCACGTTTCTCAAGGTAGTATGAGTAGTTGCCATCGTAACTGAACAGCTCATTGTTATCGATTTCAAGAATTCTGTTACATACGCGGTCTAGGAAGTATCGGTCGTGGGTAACCATCAACAGGGTGGCTTTGCTGCTACTCAGATAATTTTCAAGCCATTCAGTCATCTCGGTATCGAGGTGGTTGGTTGGCTCGTCAAGCAGAAGAAAGTCGGGTTCATTGATAAGTACCTTTGCCAGACCTACGCGTTTGCGTTGGCCTCCGGATAGCTCCGATATCTTTTTGTCAAAATCATTGAGGTTTAACTTTGATAAAATCTGTTTAGCGGTTGCCTCGAATCCCCATCCGTTAATCTCATCCATTACAGGAATGAGTGCTTCAATCTCCTTTTCATCGTTGTTTTTTAAGGCAAGTTCATATCTTTCTATAGTTTTTAACAACTTGGAATCGGAACGAAAAATCTCTTCAATAAGACGATTTTCCGGGTCCAATTCGGGCTCCTGCTCCAGATAACCGATCTTTAAATCGTTTCTGAAGATTACACTTCCCTCCTGGGCAGAATCGCGTGATGCAATGATTTTCAGCAATGTAGATTTTCCAACTCCATTTTTTGCAATCAGTGCGGTTTTGTCTCCCCTTGCAATTCCAAACGAAATATTTTCGAATAATAAATTCTCTCCAAAGCGTTTAGAAAGATTTTCAACTTGTAAATAACTAACTTGTGCCATATTCCTGAAATAATGCCGTAAAGATAGTGTTTTTTTTAGTACCTTTACAGCCTGAAATTAGAGAGATATTTTATGGCAAAAGTAATAGCAGTTGCAAATCAAAAAGGAGGAGTAGGAAAAACCACATCATCGGTGAATTTAGCTGCAAGTCTGGCTGTGTTGGAGAAGCAGGTTTTGCTTATTGATGCCGATCCGCAGGGTAATGCAACCTCGGGATTAGGCTTTAATTTAAGCGAATTGCAGGGAAGAACAATTTATGAGTGTCTTGCAGGTGAGAAGTCGATCAAGGAGGTAATGCTTCCAACCGAGATAGCAGGATTGTCTTTGTGTCCGTCGGATATAAATCTTGTCGGAGCGGAGGTTGAGCTTATTGAGATGGATAATCGTGAGATGGTGTTGTCAAAATTGATAAACGAAGTTCGTGATATGTTTGATTATATTATCATTGACTGTTCACCCTCTTTAGGTTTGATTACTGTAAACTCTTTAACTGCGGCAGATTCTGTTATAATTCCTGTACAGTGTCAGTATTATGCGCTGGAGGGATTGGGTAAGTTGTTGGCTACAATTAAGTTGATACAGCGAAGATTGAATACCGCTCTTCAGATTGAGGGCTTTTTGCTGACAATGTTCGATTCGCGTGTCTCTTTGTCTCATCAGGTAGAGGAGGAGGTGCGTGGCCGTTTCCAGGATATGGTATTTTCAACGGTAGTGAATCAGAATATTCGTTTGGCCGAGGCTCCAAGTTATGGTAAACCGGCTATCTTGTATGATGCTTCATGTAAGGGAGCTTCTGATTATATGGCTGTAGCCGGTGAAATAGTTAATAGAAATAGATAGTTTTTTATGGCAAAAAAGGTTTTGGGTAAAGGTTTGGGAGCCCTTATTGGTTCCGATGCGGTGGAGATGGAGCGTACTGTATCCTCTTCAATTCAGGAGTTGGAGCTTGATATGATTGTTCCAAATCCCAATCAGCCCAGAAAATTGTTTGATGATGAGGCCTTGAGTGAATTGGCCGAGTCAATAAAGTCGATAGGTTTGGTTCAGCCAATAACCGTACGCTCTATTGCAGATGGCAAGTATGAGATTATTGCCGGAGAGCGCAGATACAGGGCGGCAAGAATAGCCGGTCTGGAGACTATCCCTGCATACATTCGCGCAACCGATAATGATGAGGTGTTAGCCCTCGCCCTTATCGAGAATATACAGCGTGAAGATTTGAATGCTATGGAGGTGGCTTTCAGTTACCATCGTTTAATGGAGGAGTGTAATCTGACACAGGAGTCATTGAGCGATATGGTAGGTAAAAAGCGGGCTACTGTAGCAAACTATTTGCGTTTGTTGAATTTGCCGGCTGAGATTCAGAAGGCTGTTCGTGAGAAGGAGTTGAGTATGGGACATGCTCGTGCGTTGCTTGGCCTTAATGATGTTGAGAGCCAGCTGGAGATTTTCGAGCAGATAAAGAGTTATGACCTTTCAGTCCGTAAGGTTGAGGCTCTTGTTCAGGATTTGCTGGATGGGGTTCCTGTTGAGACACCCGTAGGTGAGGTTGTAAATGCCAAACCTCAGCGTAAAAAGGTTGAGTTGGGCGTTTACTCAGCTCTTCAGGATAGATTGCGAGGCTATTTTAATCAGAAGGTAACGCTGGTACGTAACGAGAATGGCAGGGGCAAGATTGTTCTTCCGTTCAAGTCTGATGAAGAGCTTGAGAGAATTGTGGCACTTTTGGATAAATAGAGAGTTTTGAACAGAGTACTACTGATATTATTGATGGTGTTATGCTCACTAAATCTTGTTGCACAAGAGGATGGAGAGCGTTTGGCCGACACGTTGCGTAAAGATGCTCCGGTTGCAACCTATGCAACCCCAAATTCCCTTGATGATGGAGTCTCAATGGAGAGTGAGTTATCGCGCAAAGAGAAGCGAGAACTGAAGAGGAGTGTAGAGTTTGGTACACACTCTCCTCATAAGGCAACAATCTATGCTATGGTATGTCCCGGTTTAGGACAGATTTACAATAAGCAATATTGGAAGTTGCCTATTCTGTATGGAGGTATAGGTTTGGCAATATATGGTGTTACCTGGAACAATAAAGCCTATATAAAGTACAGGGATGCCTACTATGATTTGTCAAACTATATCGACTCATTGAGTGTTGATCCGTCATATCCCTATCCAGAGGATCCGGCTTGGGAGAAGATTAAGATAAGGGGAACAGATTGGCAGACCCTCTTTGAGCAGCGCCCGTCAAGTATGACCCGATACCAGTCCATTATGTACAATAAGCGTAGAAGTTTCAAGCGTAATCGTGATTTGTGCTACCTGGCCTTGGCGGGAGTTTATGTGTTGAATATATTGGATGCTTGTGTCTTTGCACACTTCTATGAGTTTTCGATAAACGAGGATTTAACTCTTAAGTGGCAACCGAATGTCTCGTTTAACCAAAAGACTGGAAAGGGTAGATATGGGGCCTCGGTCTCGTTTAATTTTTAGCAATTTTGATTTGATTTAAACAGATTCTTGTATGAAGAAGTTATTGTGTGCCATTTTCATGGCAACGTTTTTTTCTGCGAATATCTTTGGAGCGATCTCTACTTCAACACTCCAGGATAGTATTAATGGAACAATCCCTCCTGAGGAGGAGATTCCGGTAGAGCTTTTGGCAAGACTTGATTATCTCTATACCAATTGGTTGAATGAGATGGACGAGAAACCGGATTTTGTTGATAGCAGTTATATACGAAATATTGATCCTGCTATTTTGAATATGAGTGACTCAATGTATATTGAGCGTCTTGATGCTTTGCGTTCTGCTGTGCCTCTGTCGTTCAATGATATTGTAAAGTCGCATATCAAATTGTATGTGGAGAAGCGCCGTTTGCAGGTGGCAAATATGCTTGGACTGGCTGAGTACTACTTCCCAATGATTGAGCAGGAGCTCGAGGCTTTGTGTCTGCCTCACGAGTTGAAGTATATGACCATTATTGAGAGTGCTTTGAATCCACGTGCCTATTCACGTGCAGGCGCATCCGGTTTATGGCAGTTTATCCTTTCAACCGGAAAGAACTATAAGTTGCAGATTGATTCATATATCGATGAGCGCAGAGATCCGGCAAAAGCATCAAAGGCTGCAGCTAAGTTTCTGAGTGATCTATATGCCATTTATGAGGATTGGACTCTTGTTATTGCTGCATATAACTGTGGACCTGGTAATGTAAACAAGGCTATCAGACGTGCAGGTGGAGTAAAGGATTACTGGGATATATACTACTATCTGCCAAAGGAGACTCGTGGATATGTGCCTGCATTTATCGCTGCAACATATGTCTTTAACTACTATGAGGATTATGGTATCAAGCCTATCGAGAGTAATATGCCCAGAATGTGCGATACTCTTATGATTAATGATTTGTTAAGTCTGAAGCAGGTGGCTGCTATAATGGATATCTCAGAGGAGCAGTTACGTGATTTGAATCCGCAGTATAAGGTGGATGTGATTCCTGCCGGAGCAGGAAAGGGTTATGCTTTGAGATTGCCATACTCTAAGGTGGGCGATTTTATAGATAATCAAGATACCATTTTTGCACATGAACGTTCCAAGTATTTCAATGACTCATATAAGTCGGCCAATCCATATAGCAGAATTAAGGTTTCTGGAGGCCCGGGAAATACTGCAGGAAAGACAAAGCTGATATACACCGTAAAATCGGGAGATGTGCCTGGGGCTATTGCCCGCCGTTACGGAGTTACAACTGCTGATTTGAGGTATTGGAACAATTTGAACAGAAGATTGACTATTCGTGTCGGTCAGAAACTTTCAATCTATGTACCATCGTCCAAGGCTGCCCAATATTCAGGCTCCGCCAAAGTTGTTGGTTCTGTGAGTAACAATGTAGAGGCGCCGCAGGTCTCTGATGTGGATGCTTCAGGTTTTGCAACATATACAGTCAGACGTGGAGATAATCTATGGGATATTGCACGTAAATTCCCGGGAGTTACCGTGTCGGATATTCAGAAGTGGAATAATCTGAAGAGTTCGTCAAAATTGGCCATTGGACAGAAGTTGAAGATAAAACTCAAATAAAAGTTCCAAGCGATAAAATATATAATTATGGAGTGGTTTCATGATTTGCTTTTTAAAGAGGGTGTTGCACATGCTATTGCAATTTTAGGATTGACGATTGCAGTGGGCAAGGTGCTTGGAAGGGTTAAGATTGCAGGGATCTCTTTTGGTGTGACATGGATCCTTTTTATAGGTTTGCTGCTTAGCCATTTCGGATTGAGAATAGAGACATCTACATTGAAGTTTATGCAGGAGTTCGGTTTGATACTCTTTATCTTCTCAATCGGTTTACAGGTTGGACCGGGTTTCTTCTCATCATTTAAGAAGGGTGGTGTAACATTGAATATGCTGGCCTCGCTCGTGGTATTGCTGGGCGTGGCAATAACTGTGATACTCTATTTTACCACAGGTTTGCCTATTACAACCATGGTGGGTATTTTGTCAGGTGCTGTAACCAATACACCGGGAATGGGTGCTGCACAGCAGGCATATTCGGATATGACAGGTGCCTCTGCCCCCGATATTGCAATGGGTTATGCCGTTGCATATCCTTTAGGTGTTGTAGGAATTATTCTATCTATAATCCTGGTTAGAGCTATTTTCAGAATCTCATTGAGCGAGGAGCGCGAGGATCAGAGAAATAAGAACCGCGATAAGGAGAGCGAGGCTGTTTCTGTTGCTCTTGTAGTTAAGAATCCGGGTGTTTTTGGTAAGGATATCAGGAGTGTAGAGAGTTATGTAGGCAAGAATTTTGTTATATCAAGGGTTTTCCACGAGGATCATGTGACTATGGCAAATTCCAAAACCGTCCTTGAAGAGGGGGATAGATTGCTGGTAGTGGCCTCGCCCAAGGATATCGATGCTATCAGAGCCTTTATTGGCGAAGAGGTGCAGATGCGACGTGACGACTGGAATGACAGCAATGTAAAACTTGTTGCCAAGAAGATTATTGTTACCAAGTCATCGTTGAACGGTAAGACGCTTGCTCATCTGAATCTTCGTGCAAGTTGCGGAGTTACAGTTACCAGAGTGGAGCGTGCCGGTTTGGAACTTGTTGCTCACCCCAGTTTGTCGCTGCAGGTTGGTGACCGTGTATTGGTTGTAGGAACTGCCACAAGTGTCGAGAATGCCACAAAGTTGATTGGTAACTCTATGACTCAACTACGTGAACCTCATTTGAGCCCGATATTCTTTGGAATCTTCTTTGGAATTCTTTTGGGATCTATTCCGTTCCATTTCCCCGGAATTCCGCAGCCGGTTAAATTGGGACTGGCAGGCGGACCTTTGATTATCGCTATTCTGCTTGGACGTTTTGGTCACCATTTAAAGATGGTTACATATACGACTGTCAGTGCCAATCTGATGTTGCGTGAGATGGGAATATCTATATTCCTTGCGTGTGTAGGTATTGGGGCCGGTGACGGATTTGTCGACACTATTGCCAATGGTGGATATCTGTGGATTGGTTATGGTGTTTTGATAACAGTATTGCCACTATTGATTGTTGGTTTTATTGGCAGAGTATTCTTTAAAATAAACTATTTCACCTTAATGGGACTAATGTCCGGAAGTATGACAGATCCCCCTGCACTTGCATATTCCAATTCAATTGCAGGAAATGATTTGCCGGCAGTGAGCTATGCAACCGTATATCCATTGACTATGTTTTTGCGTGTTGTATCGGCCCAGCTTCTGGTTCTGTTTCTGATGTAAATTGAGCAAAACGATGGCACACTACATTGTTAATTCCGATTCTCTTCCCGTAAGAGCAAACCGTGCTTTAAAGAGCAGACGGTTATATGAGTATCTTTTTGGCGAGGTTGTCAATGTGACTGAAGTTATTGATGATTGGGCAAAAGTGGAGTTAAACAATGGCGAGGTGTGTGGTTGGGTTCCGATTGATTCGGTTGCAGAACTAAACGAGCAGCAATATGCGGAGTATATGGGAATGGTTCAGATGAAAGTAGAGGGGACAGGTCTGCTTGTTAAGGCGCTTGATAGTTATGATACACTTCTTTTACCACCATGTTCCGTATTGCCGATGTATAATTTTATGACCGAAACATTTGTTTTGGGAAATGTTGAGTACCAGATTCTATCGCCGATGTACTGGAATATGAATCTTGTCAGTAAGCGTGAAAGAATTTATCGCACGGCAATGTGCTATCTGAATGCTCCTTTTATACGTAATGGAAGAACCAATGGTGGAATAGATGATATTAATCTTGTATGCAATGCTCTTGGGGTTGTATTTAATTCAATTCCGCATACCATTGACGAAATAACAAAGTTTGGTTACAGGTTGTCCTTTATTGAGGAGGCAACATTAGGAGATATACTTCTCTTTTCTGATGCTTCGGGCGAAGTTTCCCATTGCGGCATTTATATGGGTAATGGACGAGTGTTGCACGCTTCTGGCAAGGTGAAGATTGATAAGGTGGACCATCAGGGAATATATAATCCAACACTGCGAAGATATTCGTTTCAGTTGGCAGGAATCATTGCCATAGAGTAGGAGATAAAACAAGGGGGTGCCTAACAATGTTGGACGCCCCCTTTTACATCTATAATGATTACTCTTAAACCATTATCCAATTCGGATTAGTGGTTGTTGCGAGCTGTGATGATAGTCATGAAGTCATCAGCCTTCAATGAAGCTCCACCAATCAAACCTCCGTCAACGTTAGGCATTGAGAACAACTCGTCAGCGTTCTTAGCGTTGCAGCTACCACCATAAAGGATAGTTGTGTCGTCAGCTACCTGCTCGCCATACTTCTCAGCAACTACGCTACGGATGAACTTGTGCATCTCCTCAGCCTGCTCAGATGTAGCAGTCTTACCTGTACCGATAGCCCATACCGGCTCATAAGCCAAAACGATGTGTCCGAACTGCTCAGCTGTAAGGTTGAACAATCCCTCAACAATATCTTTCTTAACAACGTCGAAGTGCTTTCCTGCCTCGCGCTCCTCTAAAACCTCGCCAATACAGAAGATTACATCCAACTCGTTCTCAAGAGCCAAAGCTACCTTCTTAACAAGAATCTCGTTGGTCTCGCCATAGTATGCACGACGCTCAGAGTGTCCCAAAATAACATATTTACAACCGGTTGATTTAACCATTGCGGCTGATACCTCTCCAGTGTATGCACCCTTAGCCTCTGCAGCGCAGTTCTCAGCAGCAACCTCAATGTCGGTAGCCAATCTGTTAACATCTGCAAGGTGGATGAATGGAGTTCCTACAATTACCTTAACTCCGGCTGGAGCAGCAGCCTTTACCTTCTCGTTTACCTCCTTAGCCAACTCGATACCCTCTGCCAAGGTTGTGTTCATTTTCCAGTTTCCTGCAACAATTTTCTTTCTCATGTTGTATTTAAATTAAAGTTAATAAAATCTATCCTCTTTTTGCCACAGCTGTACCGAGTAGTAGTACAAGCAAGGCAACTGTGACGATCAATGTGTAGTTTTTTGCTTTACTCTGTTGTATAGCGCACTCAACAACTCCTTTTTCTTTTAGTTTTTCGAGCGAGGGCATACTATTGTAACTCCACTTTCCGATTATCACACCATCGGTAATTGCAACCAATCCCGCCTTTGGGCGCATCAAATTTTTTAGCCCCATCTCGTCGGCAAGGTTGAATTCGTATGGCATATTGCCACTGCGCATATACTCAATTTGACTCTGCAGGTTGCTTGACGTGTATGCGTAAAACTCCAAACCTCGCTCGTTGCAATACATAAAGAGTTTGTTGAACTCGTTCTGTATTTCGGGAGTCACTTTGTCCAAATTTGGAATAACCTGAATAAGGGCAGTGCCGGTCATCTCCTTGTGGAGAATTGGCTCTATTTTTGCACCCTTGGCATATTGGGACATCTCAATAAGTGGTTGGTTTTCATAGCAATCCATTCCTACTTTGCACCCAAGAATAATGAGGAACATAAATACCACATCGCGTTTAAATGACTCCTTTGTTGCTTTTAAACGCTCGCGAATAAGAAACAAATAGGTGGCAGGAATCATAAGAATGATGTTCTTAAAGAATGTCTGCCAGTTTGTCAATGTTATTGCTGAACCAAAACAGCCACAATCTTCTACCTTGTCTGTAACTGCAATAGCAAATGTCAAGCCTGTAAAGAGGAACATAATTGCGAATGCAAGAGTTGCTCCACGTTTGGCTTTGTAATTCAGCCATAGCGATAATCCTGTGGTAAGTTCCAGCAGAATAACCAATGCGGTGGCGTATATAGCAAGATTGGCCCATGAGTCCAATCCAAATGCGTACAGGTATTCTGATATACTATAGGCAAAGCCTTGGGGATCTACACATTTGGTAAAACCCGAAAATAGGAATGTTGCTCCTAAAATAAATCTTGAAATACCTGCCAACAACATTTATGTCTCAATAACTAATCTGATTAGGGCAAAAACAGAGTAGTTGATCATATCGAAGTAGTTTGCATCAATCCCCTCGGAAATAAGTGTTGCTCCGTTATGATCCTCGATCTCCTTTGTTCTATTTATCTTCATAAGAATCAGGTCTGTATATGAGCTTACACGCATACTGCGCCATGCCTCGTCGTAGTCATGATTCTTGTCAAGCATTAACTTTTTGGCAAGATTGAAGTAGTGCAGGTATCGCTCCCGTACCAGTGCTCGGTTTTCATTGGCATTCTCGGTATTTGCAACTCCCAATTCAAGCTGAATCAACCCCATTATGGCATAATTGATGATACCTATAAACTCGGGAACAACTCCCTCATTAACCTTTGATACACCTTTACACTCAATGCTTCTGATGCGGTTTGCCTTAATGAAGATCTGGTCAGTAATCGATGTTGTTCGCATAATTCTCCATGCTGTGCCGTAATCCTCCATCTTCTTCAGGAAAATTTCGCTACACAATGTGATAACCTGATCGAATTGTTGAGCTGTATCTGCCATATTTTTTCTATTTTTGCGATGTAATCTGCAATAATTTCGGTTTAATCCGTTTTGCGCCACAAAATTACAAAAAAATGGTTTAAAATTATGGTTAATTGTATTGAAATAGACGGCAAAAAGATTGATTTTTCCAATAAAGTTGTAATGGGGATATTAAATGTCACCCCCGACTCCTTTTTCGATGGAGGATGTTACAGTTCTGAAGTTGCGTTGCGCAATAGAATTGATCAGATTTTGGGCGAGGGTGCAGATATTATTGATTTAGGTGCTTACTCAACACGTCCCGGAGCACCGGATGTCTCGGTCGATGAGGAGTTGAAACGATTGGATGTTGCCATGGAACTTATTCGCCGATACCATCCTGATGCAATTGTCTCGATTGATACATTTCGGTCGTCAGTTGCAAGTGCAATTAATCGTTGTTTTGGTCCGGTTATAGTAAATGATATATCGGGAGGAACAATGGATCCGGATATGTTTGATTTTGTTGCAGAGAGTGGGTTACCATACATTATGATGCATATTCAGGGAACTCCTGAAACAATGCAGGATAATCCTGAATATGACGATGTTACGTTGCAGGTTAAGGCGTTCTTTCAACAAAGAGTATCAATGCTTGCTGAACGAGGTTTCTCGAATTTGATTCTTGACCCGGGATTTGGGTTCGGTAAGAGAATTGAACACAATTATAAACTTCTGAACGAGATGGATTCATTGATTGATCTGGGATTCCCAATTTTAGTTGGAGTGTCAAGAAAATCAATGATTTATAAGGTTATTGGTGGTGCTCCTGCTGATGCTTTAAATGGTACGACTGTTTTGAATACCATTGCTTTGCTCCGTGGTGCTTCAATTTTGAGAGTGCATGATGTCAGACAGGCTGTTGAGACGGTGAGGTTGGTTAAGGAATTAGTAATTAGGAATTAGGAATTAGGAAAAATCGTTCAAGGTGAGTGCAGAAGCCAAGTTTACTTGGATTATGCCGCACCGCAGCCGATTTTGCGGAAACACTTTGTGTTTGCGAATTAGGAAAAATCGTGCAAGGTGAGTGCAGAAGCCAAATTTATTTGGATTATGCCGAACCGCAGCCGATTTTGCGTCATTGCGCAGCAATGGCGAACATTAGTGCAAGCCGAACGCAGAAGGCAAACTTGTTTGCATTATGCCGAACCGACGCTGCGGAGCGAATGCAGAAACCAAGTTTACTTGGGTTATGCTGAGCCGCGAGGAGTAGAAGCACACGAAGTGTGGTTAACCACAGCCGATTTTGCGGAAACACTTTGTGTTTGCGGAGTCTCTTGTGCTGAGATGGGGTTACATATTGGCGAGTGTAGTGAGTAACAAATTATAAATAAAACGAATAAAATTATGAGACAGGTATTTACAGGTTTTGTGACTGTGGTGATTCTTGTTGCTGCGGTTGCATGTAGTGGAAATGGAGTATCAAAGAGTGTTAAGGTGAACGAAGCGTATGATAATATCATGACGCGTACAAGTATTCGAAGTTACACCTCGCAAACAATCTCAAAAGATACAATTACGCTGTTACTGAAAGCAGGAATGGCCTCGCCTACTGCAGTAAACAAGCAACCATGGAAATTTGTGGCAATAACCGATAGAGTTATGTTGGATTCTATAGCCAAAGCGTTCCCCTATGCCAGATTTGCTAAGCAAGCTCCATTGATTATCGTACCTTGTGGTGATAATATGAACATGCTTCCAGGTGATATGGCACAACTTTGGATTCAGGATTTGTCGGCTGCTACCGAAAATATTCTATTGGCTGCTAACTCTTTGGGTTTGGGTGCAGTTTGGTGTATGTGTTATCCTAATTATCAGTTGATTAATTCTCTACGAGATATAGCTCAACTACCGTCATCATTAACACCATTATGTTTGGTTGTCATCGGTCACCCGGCTCAAAATCCGGATCCTAAAAACAAATGGAAAGAGGAGAATGTCCTTTGGCGTGAGTAATGGAGAATCAGGGCGATTTGAAGTACTTCTGGAAATGCTTGGCTAAAAATATATCTTGGAACAAATGGTCCGCGAATATCTGCAAATACATCCTATATAAGATTCTACGATACAGATACCGATATATATCATACTTTATATGTATCAGCAGTTTATGAAACTTCTGATATGAATTTAAAGACGAATATCACAAACTTACAATCGCCATTGAATAAAACATTACAATTACGACCTGTGAAGTATTCATTAACCAATTCATATCCAGAAAAAACAAATCAGGATATTGGCTTTATTGCCCAGGAATTAGAATAGATTATTCCAGAAGCTGTATCAAATGATGATAGCGGAAACAAACTGATTAATTATAGGGCAGTTATACCTGTGCTTGTTGGAGCGATTCAAGAAATATCTGCTAAAATAGAAGAATTGAATCTATTAGTTGAGAATTTACAAGATCAGGTTGAAAATAACAAATAAACTTTATCATTATGAAATTTACAATTGCCAATATAATAATAGGCGCATATTCAATAGGGATGTTGGCATGTACGCCAAACGAAAATTCTGAACCGATATTGGGAAACTCTCCTAATGAACAATATCCTCAGAATATTTTATTTTCGGAATACCTTTTAGATGAAACTAATTGTAGATGGAATGTTTCATCGTATGATAGTGAAATATTATGTATTAATGATAATAAAGAATTTATTAAATATATTTTATGCGAGGATACATGTAATTGTCCTGATATAGATTTTGAAAATAACACATTAATAATTATACATGGCGGATGTCCGAATGCAATTCGCCACATCAGAATGGGTAATTTCTTGTTAATGTCTGATGGGAATGATTATAAATTTAATGTAGAATTAATACTGGATAAGGTTGATTTTCCAGAATATTGGATAAAGGCAATTGTAACGGAAAAACTAAGAACAATTGATAAGATTGAATTAGAGGTAAATACAAGTTTTTATACGATGTGATAATCTTATTCTAAATTGGAACATGAAACGAAAAATACGTATGAAGATAATATTGATTCTGATTGTATCATGTGTGTTTTTTTCTGCATGTAATGATATTGACAATACTTTGTCATTAGATACAATCTTTGATGAGACAATTTATATTGAAAGTGATGGAACTGAATATGTGGCTACACCAGACTTAACGCGTGTTTATATAGTATATCGCGAAAGTATGACAGATGAGATTAATAGTATTGTTAATACTAATATGTACGAAACAGATGATATTATTCATGACATAGAGTTCTTTACCGGTTACTATGGGGAAGGTGTACCTGAGGCATTACAAAATTGTCGTTGCATTTTAATAAAAGGTGATGATCTCGCCCCTATTTGTAACGTCGCTCATAAATTTGTTTATTGTGCCCCCGATTATAATATAAAAGGATTGCCTTTACCATATTACGGAGCATCCAATTTTGTTGAGTTCACAATTAAGGGAATGAATACTGCCCATACAAGAGAATCAATAAACACATTCTGTAAGGAAAATTCGGCAATATTTATTGGTATGTGTAAAATTGAGGGATATTCATACAGAGGATTAATTGCATGTACAAATAAAACACAAATGAGTGCTATGCAATTGGCATATCAGCTTAATAAAAGTAATTTAGTCAAACACGCAATGTGTTATTCGTTTTTTCCAGAACAGCCTGCAGCAATTGAATAGCTAATCTCCTTTGGCGTGAGTAATGGTGAAGAAGCTGTCTAACAAGGCTACTTTGTCGTTTTACTCGCCCGAACAATGCTCATTTACCTTATGTAAACTGCGCTTTTTCGGGCTTCGTAGGCCTAAAATTAGCACTTGTTATACAACTTCTTAAAGCGAGGGGCTGTCAAACAAACTTGTTAGACAGCCCCTTTATTATCTTAGAGTTGGAAGGAGTGGTTTGATGGTTTGCCATAGAACCATTCCAACGGTGACAGAAACATTGAATGAGTGCTTTGTTCCGAATTGCGGAATTTCCAGAGTTGCATGCGAAAGGTCAATAACCTCTTGTTGAACACCTTTAACTTCGTTGCCAAATATTAAGGCATATTTTTTACCATTTTCCGGCTCAAAATTTTCAAGTGAAATGCTCTTTTCGGTCTGCTCTACAGATAGTAGGGTGTAGCCCTCAGTACGTAGTTTCTCACACAAAGCAATACTATCCTTTACATACTCCCAGTCAACTGCATCCTCGGCTCCGAGGGCGGTTTTGTGAACCTCGCGGTTTTCTGGGGTAGGGCAAATTCCGCACAACCAAATCTTTCAATACGAAAGGCATCGGCAGTTCTGAATACCGAACCTACATTATTCTGGCTGCGAACATTGTCTAAAACAATTACAATGGGCACCTTTGCAGCCTCTTTAAACTCTTCTGTAGATATTCTGTTTAGCTCTTCGCTCTCTAATTTTCTGTGTTCCATGAAATAAATTTTAAACAGCTACTAACTCTCCGATTAAGGTGGCAGATGTACAACTGTTAACCTTTACATTTACCAATGTTCCAATCCGGATGCCCTCGGCTGGGAATACTACAACCTTGTTTTGGCTTGTTCTACCGAACATCTCTTTGTTGCTCTTCTTCGATACTCCCTCGACAAGAACCTCAAAAGTTTTGCCTAAGTCACGTTGATTGCTCTCTTCCGACCACTTTGTCTGTAACTCTATAAGTTCAGCCAAACGGCGTCCCTTTGTCTCCTCGTCCACATTGTCTGGAAGGTTTTTGCTTGCCATTGTACCTGGACGTTCTGAGTATTTGAACATAAATGCCAAATCAAATCCAACCTCTTTCATTAGTGAGAGAGTTTGCTGGTAATCCTCCTCGCTCTCGTTGTGGAAGCCAACAAAAACATCGGTCGAGATTCCGCACTCCGGAATAATTCTGCGAATAGCGGCAATTCGATCCAGATACCACTCTCTGGTATATTTGCGGTTCATATTCTTTAGAACCGAGTTGCTGCCCGATTGTACCGGAAGGTGAATGCTTTTGCAGATGTTATGATGCTTTGCTATTACGCATAGTGTCTCGTCGCTCATATCTTTCGGATGGCTTGTAGAGAATCGGATTCGCATATCCGGAGCGGTTGTCGCAACCAACTCCAGCAGGGCAGGGAAGTCGGTAATAGTCTCTCCCTCTATATGCTTGTATGAGTTTACATTCTGTCCCAATAGGGTAACCTCTTTATATCCTTTGCTTTGCAGATCAAGAAGTTCTGTTATGATACTTTTGGGAGAGCGGCTACGCTCGCGTCCGCGTGTATATGGAACTATACAATATGTGCAGAAGTTATTGCATCCTCGCATTATTGAGATAAAGCCTGAGATAGCAGTTGAATCCAGACGGGTTGGACAGACATTTTTGTATGTCTCATTCTCGGACAAATCAATATTTATGGCTTTCTCTCCCTTTTCTGCCAACTTTATCAAGCGTGGCAGATCAAGGTATGCATCAGGCCCTACAACTATATTGAGCTGTTTCTCCTCTTCAAACAGACGATCCCCTAAGCGTTCTGCCATACAACCCATAATACCGATGAGTAAATCCGGGTTTTGTTTTCTAACCTCGGCAAAGCCACGAATACGTCCCCTGACACGTTGTTCTGCATTTTCACGGACAGAACATGTGTTTACCAAAATTATGTCAGATGAAAATCTATCTTCAGTTCTCTCATATCCCTCTTGCTCCAGAATTGAAGCAACCACCTCACTGTCTGCCACATTCATCTGGCAGCCGTATGTCTCAATATAAAACTTTTTTATCATAGGAATAACTCCTTCTCTTCGCTATTGTGTTTGTTCTTAAAATTTGGCACCCAACGTTAGCTTCATAATGTGACGTTGATACTCATTCGTTACTGGAATTGATGCATACTCGCCCCAATTGTAAAATTGAGTTGTGTTGTTATATTTGCAGTTTGAGTAACTGAAATCAATCATTGCCCACTCCTTTGACCAGCCAATTCCGCAGTTGTGTTGTTTTAAATCACTCTCCTCGGCATTTCGATATGGGGTTGCATTCAGGTTGTAACCATATCTTAAACTGAAGTTTCGGGTCAATTTAAATTCTGCTCCAACGGCATAGTTCCATTTGCTTGCATAGGTTGAACGAATTGAACTATTCAACTCTCCGTAAAGCGGCTCAAAGTTATAAAAATCATCGCCAGATTCCGAATATTTTGCCTTGCTATATGCGATATATTCAGCATCTGCGCTTATAATCAAACGCTTACCGATAACTACGGCAGCTCCCAAATCAGCTCTCCATGCTGTACGCATACTGTAGTGATATGAGGTTAATGGGCTTGTATCTGAGAACCAATCACCATCTCTTCCAATTGTTTCGTCGCGCTCATTATTGTAAAATGCATCAATGTATGCGTCTGCGTCGTAATTAACCTCCCACCATGTTGGGGTGTGTATAGAGGCTCCCAGGCGTATGGCGTTGGTTGGTCTGTAAATAAGACCGAAACTGAATTGTGCTCCTACAGCGTCGTTGTGTTCCCAGGTATGGTAGTCATAATAATCCAGACCGCTTGGTGCATTCAATGCTGCTGCCTCACGGTATAGTGATGTATGACGATATGATAGTTGTTGTGCGCTGATACCCAATCCAACATACCACTTGTCACTGATGTTAGCACCTAATGATACTGTGTAACTGCCTTGATATCCTTTCTCCCTGACTTTTTCGTTTTGTGATACCGCGTCGGTTACAGGGGTGCCATCGACACTATTATCAAGTACAGAGAAGTAACCACCGTCACCATTTGGGTTGATTAGGTATGTGTTGTATGCCAACTGTCCGCCCAGTGAGTTCAGATAGTCTGGTTCGATTCCCGCCGATTGTTCTGCCCACACATGTGTCATTGATGTAGGCGATGTCGGAACAAGACGATTTGTCTCAAGGTTGAAGTTATTTGTGTTGGTATATGCAATTCCTACGTTGAAGTAGCGCAGTGGTGCATCATCGCTAATCTTAAATGCGAGTACAAGCCCTAAATTATCCATCTGGAACGAGGTTCTTGAGGCTTTGCTTGTTGTAGAATTAGGGAAGCCATTTTCAATGAAGTTTGCATATGAACTACTCTTTGAGACTGTGGGATTCAAAGTGAGGGTGATTTCGGTATTTCGAAATACTCCCACTCCGGCGGGGTTTTTTGTAATACCGCTAACCTCGCCTCCAAGAGCTGTGAATGCTCCTCCCATAGCAGTTGCACGGGCACTTCCCATGTTGGTTTGACGTGAATATCTGCCTGCCTCCAGGATTGTTTGTGCTTCCACTCTGTTTATGCCAATACTTAGGCATATAGCGCAAAAAAGTGATATAGTATAAATTTTTTTCATCTTACTTATTTTTCAAATAACAAGTTTCAAATACCTACATTTATGTTATCTTGTACGGCTTATTCTACCTCCGCCACCGCCAACATTGCGGCTTGCTCCTCCACCTGTAGGACGGCTGATTGAACTTCCGCCGGAGCGAGTTGGTGTACCGCTTCTATACGAACCGCTGTTACTTGGTCTTGTAACGCGACTGCTGCCACTATTCGTCGGACGAGTTACCCGACTACTACTACTGTTGTTGCTTGGACGAGTCACCCGACTGGTGCTACTGTTGCCGGTAGGTCTTGCTACCTTATTACTATTACTTTTACCGGGTCTTGTAACGGTTGTGGTGCCACTGCCATTTTGTGTCGGTCTGCTACTTTCAACTCTTGAGTTACCATTATTCTGTGTCGGTCTGTTGTTATCAACTCTTGTACCATTCGGTCTTCCGTTTGTTGTTCCCGGTCTTACAATCTGATCCTTTTTATTGTCAGGAGCGCCATTGCCGCCAACAACTCCACCGCCAACTCCAGGTCTCTGGGTTGTTCCCGGGGTGATGGTTTGGCCACCTCCCGGAGTTGTTGTAGGCCTCCATTTGCCTTGATTCGGACGGTGTCCTGGTTCCGGTTTCGGTGAGTGTCCGGGTTTGTTCGGCCCGGTCGGATTGTGAGGTCGGGTGTGTTCAGGTCTGTGTGGCCTGTAGCCCGGACCAGGGTAATATCCCGGATGGTGTGGTTTGTGGTGCGGGCCCGGATAATATCCCGGATAGTGATGTCCGTAGTAAGGATCATAGTAGTGATGATGGTGGTGATACCATGGGTCGTAGCACCATGGATCGTAATGATGAGGGCCATAGTACCATGGATCGTAATACCATGGATCGTAGTACCATGGGTTGTAATACCATGGAGTTGCTACACTATAACTTATACCAACTCCAATACCGATTGATGTTCCGAACCTGACTCCTGCTCTCCATCGGTATGGAGAGTAGTCAAAGAATACAATATCGGCAGAGGGGTATGGGCCAAACAGAAAGTCTGTGTAGATTGCGTAGTTGAGAGAGGTAGGAAACCACCAATATCTCCCATTTGATACAAAGACATTCCAGTCGCTGCTGAAGGCCATGCTTTCGGCAATTGAAGCCTCGTTCGATACCATGTATCCAAATCCGTTAGGGTAGTTGCCGATAATGTCGTATGCTCTTCTCAGGTCAGCTTCACTGCCATCCCAGCCACCTAACCAATAACCCTCGATTTTTGGGGTATAATAAACAGGTTCCGGTGCCGGGGTTGAATTTACCACTACCACACTCTTTGTGGCTTTTTGGGGTGCATAGTATATACCGTCACTATAATAACCGCTCTCAGTCCCTGTTGAATACAGGGAGATACATGATACGCATAACCACGCACATAAACTTGCAAAAATAGGTGTTACTCTTTTCATATGCGTTACTTTTTAATATTTGACGTAAAAATAGTGCTTTATATTTAAATATTCCTTAAAAAATCCCTAATTTTGCCTTGTTTTATATAAATTAAAGAAAATGGGTAAATTTTTAACATCTCGAAGTGAAGATTATTCGCAGTGGTACAATGAGTTAGTGGTAAAGGCCGGATTGGCTGAGCAGTCTGCTGTGCGTGGTTGTATGGTGATTAAACCATACGGATATGCTATATGGGAGAAGATGCAGCGTCAGTTGGATAATATGTTTAAGGAGACCGGACACTACAATGCATATTTTCCTCTGTTGATTCCGAAGTCTTTCTTCTCAAGAGAGGCTGATCACGTTGAAGGTTTTGCCAAGGAGTGTGCTGTTGTTACTCACTATCGTTTGAAAAATGATCCGAATGGTGCCGGTGTTGTTGTTGATCCGGCTGCAAAATTGGAGGAGGAGTATATTATCCGTCCAACATCAGAGACAATTATCTGGAATACATATAAGAACTGGATTCAATCTTATCGCGACCTGCCTATTTTGTGCAATCAGTGGGCTAATGTGATGCGTTGGGAGATGCGCACAAGAATCTTCCTGCGTACTGCCGAGTTCTTGTGGCAGGAGGGCCACACTGCTCATGCTACAAAAGAGGAGGCTATCGAGGAGACAATGAAGATGATTCATGTGTATGAGCAGTTTGCTCGTGAGTGGATGGCAATGCCTGTGATTATGGGTCATAAGAGTGATAATGAGCGCTTTGCCGGTGCTTTGGATACTTGTACAATTGAGGCTTTGATGCAGGATGGTAAGGCATTGCAGGCTGGAACATCGCACTTCCTGGGACAGAATTTTGCCAAGGCGTTTGATGTGCAGTTTACTGATAAGAGTGGTAAACTGGAGTACGTTTGGGCAACCTCATGGGGTGTATCTACACGTTTGATGGGTGCTTTGATTATGGCTCACTCTGATGACAATGGTTTGGTATTGCCTCCGAAATTGGCTCCTATTCAGGTTGTAATCGTTCCTATCTTCAAGAAGTCTGAGGGATTGCAGAAGATATCAGAGAGAGTTGATCCTCTTATTGCAAAGTTGAAGGCGATGGGAGTGTCGGTTAAGTTTGATGATGACGATACACAGAAACCGGGATGGAAGTTTGCAGAGTATGAGTTGAAGGGAGTGCCTGTACGTCTGGCTATCGGTGAGCGCGATTTGGAGAATGGAACCATCGAGGTTGCACGAAGAGATACCTTGACCAAGGAGACCTTGCCTATCGAGGGCGTTGAGGAGAAGATTGTTACATTGTTGGATGAGATTCAACAGAATATCTACAAGAAGGCGTATGACTTCCGTGAGTCAATGATTACTAAAGTCGATGATTACGAGGAGTTTAAGAAGTTGATTGAGACTAAAGGCGGATTCTTCCTTTGCCACTGGGATGGAACAACCGAGACCGAGGAGCAGATTAAGGCTGATACCAAGGCAACTATTCGTTGTATTCCTTTCGACGGTGAAGAGGAGGAGGGTAAGTGTATGGTTACCGGAAAGCCTTCTCATAGAAGAGTTTTGATTGCAAAAGCTTATTAATAGAGATATGACACAGGTTTTAGAGCGTTTTTTGAAGTATGTGCAGTGTGCAACACAATCAGATCCGCACACCCATACAACACCAAGTACTCCTGAGCAGACAGTATTTGCTCACCAGTTGGCCGATGAGATGCGTGAAATAGGAATGAGCGATGTATCGGTTGATGAGAATAGTTATGTGATGGGTTTTTTGCCTTCAAATATTGAGAAGGAGGTGCCGGTATTGGGCTTTATTGCACATATGGACACAAGTCCCGATTTCTCGGGTAAGGATGTGAAGCCTCGCCTTGTAGAGTATAAGGGGGGGGACATTCTGTTGAACGAGGAACTGGATATTGCAATAACGCTCGAAAGCTCTCCGGAGTTGAAGAATTTTATTGGCGATACCCTGGTTGTTACTGATGGTACAACCCTTCTTGGTGCAGATGATAAGGCGGGAATAGCAGAGATTATGACTGCTATGGAGTACCTTATTCAACATCCAGAGATCAAGCATGGTAAGATTGCAGTTTGTATAACTCCAGATGAGGAGATAGGCGAGGGCGCAGATCATTTTGATTTAGAGAAGTTTGGTGCCAAGTATGCCTATACCATGGATGGAGGAGAGAAGGGATGTCTTGAGTATGAGAACTTTAATGCAGCGTACGCAAAGATAACATTTACCGGAAAGAATTATCATCCGGGTTATGCCAAGAATCGTATGGTAAACTCTATTGCATTGAGTCAGTATTTCTTAGCTAATATGCCTAAACGTGAGGTACCTGAGGCTACAGAGGGATATGAGGGATTCTTCCATGTTTATACAATAAAAGGTGGCGTTGAGAGTACCGAGATAGAGATGATTATCCGTGATTTTGACTTTGACAGTTTCAGCCGCAGAAAGAAACTTATTGAGAATCTTGTTACAGATATGGTTAAAAAGTTCGGTGATGTTGTCAAACTTGAACTTCGTGACCAGTATGCAAATATGCTTGAGAAGATTGAGCCGGTTCGTTTCGTGGTTGATATTGCGCGTCAGGCTATGATGGATTGTGATGTTAAGCCTGCAATTCAGCCTATTCGTGGCGGTACTGACGGAGTGAGATTGTCGTACATGGGAATGCCTACTCCTAACCTCTTTTCCGGAGCAATGAATATGCACGGAAAGTATGAGTATGTGTCGGTTGATACTCTTGAGAGTGCAGTTAAGGTAATTGTGCGAATATCAGAGTTGTACGTCAATTTGTAATTATGTCTCAACAGATAAAATCACTATTCCTGCTGGCCGCAATGGCAGCAGGAATTTTTGGATATAGATGGTTGGCCGAATTATCATTCCTGTCGCCATATCTTATATCTTCAATGTTACTCTTTACCTATTGTAAGGTGTCATTAAAGGATTTGCACTTTACTCCTCTTCATTGGTGGCTTTTAGGATTTCAACTGTTAGTGTCGCTGTTGTGCTACGTAGTATTGTCGCCGATAAATGCAATATTGGCTCAGGGAGTAATGATATGTATCTTCATCCCGACAGCCAATGCCTCGCCCGTAATTGCCGGTATGCTTGGAGGAAATGTAGCTGTTCTGGCAACCTACCTTTTGTTGTGTAATGTTTGTGCAGCCCTTATGGCTCCCATCTATTTCAGTTTTATGGGCGAGAGTGCGGAGTACTCGTTCTGGGGAACAGTTTTGTATATATGCAAAAGAGTTATCCCATTGATTATAGGGCCGTTACTTGTTGCACAAATTATTGAGAGAGTATCAAAAAGAGTTCATGATAAGATGAAGAAGTTGCAGAAGGTTACATTCTATCTGTGGAACATAACATTGATGTTTGTGATGGCAGGAGCGACAAAGTTTATTATCAAAGAACTTGAGAGCGGGGTGTTGAGAGTTGGGGAGTTTATCCTGTATCTGGCAGCAGCATTGGTTGTGTGTCTGCTCCAGTTCTGGCTGGGTCGCAGAATAGGTCATAAGTATGGCGATGCAGTTGTCGGGGGACAGGGGTTGGGACAGAAGAATACCATTCTTGCAATATGGATGACTCAGACCTATTTGAATCCTGTGGCTTGTATTGTGCCTACAGCATATATCGTGTGGCAGAATATTGTGAATTCTGTTCAGATATGGCAACATAAATCTGATAAATAAAGGCTCATTGCCCTATTGCAAATGTTTTTTGAAAGTTGTACATTTGCAAATTAAGAAATTAATTAAAATTAAAATATAGAATATGGCTCAGATTATCGAGAAGGTTTCCCGTACATTCGGTGAGTATTTGCTAATTCCGGGACTGACAACTAAGGAGTGTACACCTGCTAATGTGTGCTTAAAGACCCCATTGGTAAAGTATAAAAAGGGTGAAAAGCCTGCTATTACATTGAACATTCCGTTTGTATCTGCTATTATGCAGTCGGTTTCAGACGATGGATTGGCAATTGAGTTGGCACGTAACGGTGGATTGTCGTTTATCTTTGGTTCACAACCTATTGAGAGTCAGGCAGAGATGGTTCGTAAGGTTAAGAAGTTTAAGGCTGGATTTGTTCCAAGTGACTCAAACGTACGTCCTGATGCAACTCTTGCAGATGTTGAGAAGATTATTGAGTATACAGGTCACACCACAATGGGTGTTACAGATGATGGTACTGCAAATGGTAAGCTTCTTGGTATCCTGACAAGCAGAGATTACCGTTTGGATCATGACGGACGCGACTCTTTGGTTAAGAATTTCATGACTCCATTTGATAAATTGACAGTAGGAAAACTTGGTATTACCCTTTCAGAGGCAAACCAGATTATCTGGGATAATAAGTTGAATACATTGCCTATCATTGATGATGAGCAGCATTTGGTATATTTCGTGTTCCGTAAGGATTACGATTCTCATCGTGAGCATCCTAATGAGTTGCTTGATCCTGAGACAAAGTGTCTGCTTGTAGGTGCTGGAATTAATAGCCGTGACTATGCAGAGCGTGTTCCTGCATTGGTTGAAGCAGGTGTTGATGTTTTGTGTATTGATTCCTCTGATGGATTCTCAGAGTGGCAGCAAGAGACAATTGCCTGGATCAAGGAGAAGTACAATGGCAAGGTATTGGTTGGAGCCGGTAATGTTGTTGACAAAGAGGGCTTTGACTATCTTGTAGAGGCTGGTGCTGACTTTATTAAGGTTGGAATCGGAGGAGGTTCTATCTGTATTACCCGTGAGCAGAAGGGAATTGGTCGTGGACAGGCTACTGCAATCCTTGATGTTGCAGCGGCTCGTGATGAGTATTTCCAGAAGACAGGTATCTATATTCCAATCTGTAGTGATGGAGGTTTGGTTCACGATTATCACATGTCATTGGCTTTGGCTATGGGTGCTGATTTCTTGATGATGGGTCGTTACTTTGCTCGTTTCGATGAGTCACCAACCAAGAAGTTGTACCTGAACGGAAACTATGTTAAGGAGTATTGGGGCGAGGGATCAAGTCGTGCTCGTAACTGGCAACGTTATGATATGGGTGGCAAAGGTGGTGCCATGAAGTTTGAAGAGGGAGTTGACAGCTATGTTCCATATGCAGGAAAGATGAAGGATAATCTTGAGGTAACTCTTGGAAAAATTATCTCTACAATGTGTAGTTGTGGATCAATTACAATTCCTGATTTCCAACGAGATGCAAAGATAACTTTGGTTTCATCTACCTCTATTGTTGAGGGTGGAGCACACGATGTTATCGTTAAGGATAAATAATTATCTTCGTAATGAAGAGTAAGAAGGGATATGTTTTTGCGGGAGGAGTAGGTTTACTACTCCTCTTTGCTCTTATGGCAATTCATAGCTGGCTTGCTTATGGTGAGGGCGTGGTGTCTTCTGAACATAAATCCGGTGCTGATGATAAATATATTAGCTATAATATGGAGAGTGTTAATGGAGATAACTATCTGGTAATCAAAGGCACAAACGTAATCCCTGAGTTCGTTGATTCTGTGGCGCCCAATATATCAGACAGTGATATTGTATTAGCAGTAGCAGCTGCATTTACGGGTGAGCGTCTGGACTACTATAAGCCATTTAATATTGGCGGTAATTATGTGGTTAAAGGCATTGCCAAGAAAGGCTTTTCATCAAAGTATTGTACCGGTTATTTTGCTGCATTCGGAGATGGTTTCCATATTGGTTCTAATATGGATGAGATTAACGGTAAAGGTAAGGCCATTCTGTATCATAAACAGAAGGCAATTGATAGTAAATCGAGCTATTTTCAACAGTTGCTTCTGGTGCATAATGGAATGATTACCGACTATATTCCCTTTACAAAGGAGAATCAATACAGAGCATTATGTGAAAAGGATGGTGAGTTGTTGATAGTACAATCTCTGGATAAGGTTACATGTCGTGATTTTTCAGAGGCACTTGTTGTTTTAGGTGTGAACAATGCTCTCTATCTGGATATGGGAAGTTGGGCGTGGGGATGGTTCCGAGAGAATAATGGCAGTCTGTATGAGTTGAGTTACCGTTTTCCGGAAACCCGATATCAGACCAATTGGATTGTCTTCAGGAAAAGAAAGTAGAATGATGATAAAAAAAAACAGCCGTCACAACGGCTGTTTTTTTATCATCATGTTTGCTCAGTTGATTATGAAAGGTGCTTCATTGCACGGTTACCCTTAATGTTAACTGTCTCTACCTTTACATCGCCATCCATCAAATACCACTCTTCCTCCTCAGGGAAATAACGGAATGATGCGCTCTCTGGTCCATTGATAGCCTCTACAGCAACGTTGTTGCGAGTCTTGATAACTCTGTAGTCATTACCTTTGTACTTAACATTGCTCTCCTCAACCTGACCCTCTTCCATTGCTACAGGGTTTGTTCCTCCCCAGAACTCAATTGAGTTCAGTACAATAGCATCGGCCAAAGCACAAATCTCATAAGCAGGAACGATACAGAAGGCAATAAATACTAACTCATTTATTCCCTTTTTGTTGGATACTTGTCCATTCCATCCATGAAGTTTTGATGTAAGTGCGAATGAGCCGTAACAACCTGTTGACATAGCGCCAACACATGCAAGCATAACTGCAATCATTGTGTTTCTGAAAAACTTCTTCATAACGTTGACTTTTAATTGTTAATTACTATATTTAACTCTGATTTTCATTTCATATAATCCATATAAAAGAGTATATGTTTATTTCGTCTGTAAAAATAGTTAAGAAATTGTAATTATCCAATATATAAGTGTTTTTTTTAATCTCTTTATGTAGATGTTTTTTAATGCTTTGTTACGCGCAGATAAAGAATTTTGTAATTTTGCCTCTATAAGTTACTATTACAAATTTATTTTTTAACATATTATGTGGCGTAGTTTGAGGGTATCGCTCTTTGCTATCATGATTGCCTCTGTTTTAATTGAGGCATGTAGCAGTGATACACAGTTGGAGAGTGGTGTGAGTTATGAGTTGGCGAAGTGGCGTTCTGAGGCAATCTCGGATCTGCACTACGACATGGAGTTTTATATCCCCTCATCATTGAGTGACAATGTCGTTGGTAGAGCAACTCTCAGTTTTGACTATTGCGGTAATGAGGATTTGCCGGTCGATTTCAAAGCCGATAGCGTTAATCAGATATTAGAGGTTAGTATTGAAGGTAAACCTATCGAGTGGAGCTATGCTGATGAGCATATTATTCTCCCTGTAAAGTACCTTGATAAGAGGTGCGAAATTTCAATTGATTTTATAGCAGGAAACCGCTCTTTAAACAGGAGCGAGGAGTATCTCTATACTTTGGCAGTGCCGGATAGAGCTCGTACTATATACCCCTGTTTTGATCAGCCGGATATCAAGAGCAGGTATACATTAAAACTCTACTTGCCTGAGAGTTGGGTTGCGATAAGCGGAAGCAGACAGATAGGCGAGGCGTTGTCTATGAATGGGGCAAAGTGTTGTAAATTTGAGACCTCGCTCCCTATGAGTACATATCACTTTGCCTTTGTTGCAGGTAAGTTTGAATGTTATAGTGAGGTTCGCGGAGCAGATACTGTAAATTTCTATTATCGTGAAACCGATCCATATAAGGTGGGCCAGGTTAAGGATGTGGTTGATTTGACCTATAATTCAGTGGCGTGGCTGGAGGATTATACAGGTATTCCAATGCCCTATACAAAGAATGATTTGGTGGCAATTCCGGGATTTCAGTTTGGAGGAATGGAGCATCCCGGTGCGATTTTTTATGCCGATTATGTACTCTTTAAGGAGAAGAATGCAACGCCTGAGGATTACTTCCAGCGTGCATCAACAATTGCTCATGAAAATACGCATTTGTGGTTTGGAGATTTGGTAACCATGAAGTGGTTTAACGATGTATGGACGAAAGAGGTCTTTGCAAACTATATATCTGCCAAGATTATTGAGCCCGAGTTTCCTGAATTGGATCACAATCTGAATTTCATGACCTCGTATATCGAGCCGGCTATGGCAGAGGATAGAACCTCAGGAACGAATGCTATTCAGCAGCAGCTTGATAATATGCAGAGAGCAAGTTTGCTGTATGGCAATATTATCTACGATAAGGCCCCGGTGATGATGAGAAATCTAGAGCATTTGATGGGAAGTGAGCGGTTTCGTGCGGCTATTCAGGAGTATTTGAAAAGTTTTTACCATGCTAATGCTACATGGGATGATTTGATTGCAATAATGGCGGCCCATGCTCCGGAGATTGATATAGAGAGGTTTAGTCAGGTGTGGGTAAAAGAGAAGGGGATGCCGCATATTATCTTTACCCTTGATGGTAACTCTTTGAGAGTTGAACAGTCAGATCCCTATAACAGAGGATTGGTTTGGCCACAGACAATAAAGGTAGCTTTGGTTGATTCGTGCGGAAAACGTGATGAGTTGAGTGTGGCAATAGAGTCACAGAGTTTTACTATTCCTTTATCAGAACACTATGTTGCGATTGTTCCCAATATTGATGGTATGGGGTATGGCAGAATCACTGCAAATATCGATTATCTGTTGGATAATTGGGAAGCCTCGCCTACAAAACTTGAGAAACAGGCTGTGTTGATTCAACTATATGAGGCATATCTGAATGGCGAGTTAAACGGATATGATTACTATAAATCTCTATTGACCGGAGTTAAGGGGATTGAGGATGTTCAGGTCTCTTATTCTATTGTTAACCAGTTGTTTACTTTGTTGGCAGATGCCTCGGAAGAGATGCGCGAGGAGATGGAGGATGAGTTGTTTGCCCTTGTTTCGTCGCACAGAAACGGTGTGATTCGGGGTGTTATTTACAGAGGTTTGGCTACGGCTTGTGGAAGTGATAAGTATATTGCTCACTACTATAAGGTGTGGAGCGAGGGTAATGATAGTCAGCTTACCGAGAATAATTACATCAATCTGGCTCTGTCGTTAGCGATAAAGATGCCTGAAGAAGCCTCGTCGATAATTGATACTCAACGGGCCAGAATAAAAAATGGCGATGTGTTGCGCAGGTATGATTTTGTATCTCCTGCATGTAGCTCAGATACAGTTGTTATGGATTCTGTATTTAATGCTCTTCTTGTTGCCGAGAACAGAGCGGTAGAACCATGGGTACAGAGTGCATTATCGTATCTGAATAGCCGGTATCGCGAACCATACTCAAATAAGTATCTATTACCGGCCCTTATGGAGCTTCAGGAGGTTCAACGAACAGGAGATATATTCTTCCCTAAAGGGTGGTGCGGCTCGCTCTTATCGGGACACAGAAGCGAGGAGGCGTTGCAGATAGTTCACGATTTCCTGAGTGATAATCCGGACTATCCGCAACTATTAAAGACTAAGCTTTTGCAGTCCGTTTACAATCTTGAGAGAATTGTGCGTCGATAGCTCTCTGGCGTGCAACCTCCTGCTCAATAATCTTGATGTCAAGGTGCATAGCATTTGCAAGTTGTGTACCACAATCTTTGTCCGCCTGATAGAAACGGGCGATGGCTCGTATTTTGATTGCAGTAGGTACACCCTCCATTGACTCTGTAACATTACATATAAGGCGTCTCTTCTCCTCTTCCGGGAGTAATCTGTAAAGAGCTCCTGGTTGAGAGTAGTAGTCGCAGTCGCTACGATGGTCGTAGGCATAAATATCTCCCTGAACCTTTATCGGACTCTCTTTATATAGAGAATCGTCGTCGTATGGTTCGAAGCTGTTTGGATGGTAGTTGATTTCGCTCCCTCCGTTGCCTGTGCTCATAGCTCCATCCTTCATATAGTTATGAATTGGACATCTTGGAGCATTGACAGGTATCTGTGCAAAGTTGGCTCCGAGACGGTGGCGGTTGGCATCGCCGTATGCAAACAGACGTCCTTGTAACATTTTATCGGGTGAGAATCCGATTCCCGGAACGATATTTGCTGGATTGAAGGCTGCCTGTTCAATCTGTTCAAAGTAGTTTTCAGGATTTTTGTTTAACTCCATAACACCCACTTCAATGAGTGGATAATCTTTGTGTGGCCACACCTTGGTTAAGTCAAACGGGTTGATTCTGTAATTCTCAGCCTCCTGCTCTGTCATTATCTGAACATATAATTTCCACTTGGGGTATTCGTGATTCTCAATATGTTCGTAGAGATCTTGTTGCGAATACTCACGGTTTTTGGCAACAATGGCCTCGGCTTCACGATTTGTGAAGTTGGCAATTCCTTGCTGGGTTTTAAAGTGGAATTTTACGTAGAACCGTTCGTAACCGGCATTTATGAAACTATAGGTATGGCTACCGAATCCGTGCATTTGCCGATAGTTTTGTGGGATGCCTCGATCGCTCATAAGTATCATTACCTGATGAAGGCTCTCGGGCGACAGAGACCAGAAGTCCCATGCCGCGGTTGCACTTCTAAGGTTGGTTCTTGGGTTACGTTTTTGAGTGTGAATGAAGTCGGGGAACTTGATAGGGTCACGAATAAAAAATACCGGAGTATTGTTACCGACCAGATCCCAGTTGCCCTCGTCTGTATAAAATTTTATGGCAAAACCACGTACATCTCGCTCGGTATCGGCTGCTCCACGTTCCCCGGCTACTGTTGAGAATCTTATTAAGAGTGGGGTCTGTTTGCCCACTTTTGCAAAGATTGAGGCTTTAGTGTAGCGTGTGATGTCGTTTGTTACGGTAAAGGTTCCGAAGGCTCCCGATCCTTTTGCGTGTACAACTCTCTCTGGAATTCTTTCACGGTTGAAGTGGCCGAGTTTCTCCATATACCAAACATTCTGCATAAGCATCGGACCACGTGGCCCTGCTGTCTGTACATTCCTGTTGTCACCTACTATAGCTCCACTATTGTTGGTGAGTTGCTCTTTTTTATTCATTTCGTTAATTTTAAGGATAATTCTTAAACGAAGTGAAAAAGGGAAAGGTTACAGATAGTTAGGAGTGAATAGTTAGGAATGAGGAATGAGGAAAATCGAGCAAGCCGAACGCAGAGGGCAAATTTATTTGCATTATGCTGAGGCGCCGCCGATTTTGCGGAAACGCGAAGCGTTTGCGAATTAGGAATGAGGAATTAGGAATGAGGAATAGTGAGGAGTTACAAATTGCTTGCAATTTGCTAAGCCCCCTGTCTTGTCCTAAAATAGGTTTACATATAATACGTTAAATTTGTAAACATTATTTAGGGTGATTCAATTAGGAATTAGGAATAAACGTGCAAGTGACTAGTTAGGAGTGAACAGTTAGGAGTTACAAATTGCTTGCGTGCAAGGTGAGTGCAGAAGGCAAGCTTGTTTGCATTATGCTGAACCGACGCTGCGGAGCGAATGCAGAAACCAAGTTTACTTGGGTTATGCTGAGCCGCGAGGAGTAGAAGCACACGAAGTGTGGTTAACCGCCGCCGATTTTTATTTTATAGAGCAATAATTATTGCGGTTATTGCTATTGCGATACCAATGTACTGAAGGGTGGTCAACCGCTCTTTGAAAATGAGGCGGCCGGCAATAATTCCGGTCACTACAATGGAGATATTGTAAATAGGGTATAGAAGTGCAGTTGAAAAGAGGGTAAGTGCCTTCAAGAGAAAGAAAGTGCATCCTATATTTGTTACTCCTAAAATTACTCCTGCAAGCAGATTTTTCCATTTAAAATTGGCGAGGTTGCCCTTTTGTAAACGTAAGAATATTATTGCAATTATAAGAGCTGAGGTAAATGTGATTGTTGTAAGTGCCAATAACTCGCTATTGGTGTCGAGTTGAGCCTGACAATATTTCAACAGAAAGTTAGCTGCTCCATAACAGAGAAATACAAGCAGAGGGTTGTACCACTTATTAAGTGTGAGTCCTCGCCTATTTGTAAAAAATATCATAAACAGCGAGATGATAACCATAAGCGAGGTGGTGGGTTCCAAACCTTTTTCACCAAGGAAGAGGTATGCGCATATTGTAGGTATGATGAATGATACTCTGGTGGCGATTGTTGCAATGGCCACGCCGTGACTTTTTGTTGCGTTGCTCATGGCTATAAAACCTCCAACCATAAATAGACCCGTCAATATTGCAGGGAGCAGTGGAACTGCCGATAGAGCGGAGAATGCCACCTCGCCCCTTATGATGTTGGTTAAAGGGCCAATTGCAATTGCCGTAATATAGTTGAAGATGATAGCTTGAAGGGCATCAACTCCATGCTTTGCAAATAGTTTGAAGAGTATTGCAAAGAGTGATCCGAATAGTATGGCAACAATCAGGTAAATCATGGTTTTTTCATACTATATTCGCATCCGCAGTATGTTTGGTTATAGAAACCTAACTCTTTTATTAGTTGTGAGCGACGTTCTGACAGACCACCTTTGCGCCAGTTTTTATTCCAATATCTGGAGCCGGGGTGGTTTTGCTCTGCCTGAAGACCTGCTTCATCAATCTGGCTTTGCAGTTTCCAGCGTGATGAGGCGAGGGTTGTGGTAAAGGTCTCATAGCCGTTACGCACAGCCCATTCCGCAGTGCGGTTCAGTCGGTATTTGAAACACTCTAAGCAACGCTTCCCTCGTTCCGGTTCACACTCCAGGCCTTTGACAGCATTTTGCCACTCTTCGTGGTTGTAGTCATCGTCGATAATGGTTAAACCAAGTTGTTCTGCATGGCGGGTAATTTCTCCTTTGCGCTTCTCATACTCATCGATCGGGTATATGTTGGGATTGCAATAGTAGATTATCGGCTCAATTTGTTGGTTGAGCAGATACTCTATTATTGCCGATGCGCATGGAGCGCAGCATGTATGCAGAACAATCTTCTCCATTCGGGATTACTTTTATGCACCACAAAAGTAGTAATAAAAAGCGGACGCTTGTGCGTCCGCAATTCAATATAACGAAATTTATTTTCCGAATGTTCTGCTCATAAAGGGGAATAGGTTGTAGAGCGAGTTGCGCCAATACTCCCACACGTGACCTCCGTCGCGTACACGCAATTGGCAAGGTATTTTAGCGTCGCGCATAGCTTGGTAGAACTCAATATTGTAGTCAAACAAAAAGTCGTCGTCGCCACAATCAACATACCACGCAATTGAACGAAGCTCCTTTTTACGAGCATCATCGGCCTCGCGAACGTGTGCCACGCAGTCGTTCTCAATAACCGAGCGCATAACCTTTGAGTATTTGTTATCGGGGTCAGAATCGAATTGACGACCATCAGGCAGACGCATCAATGCGCTCATTGCATATACTGCGCGGAATAGCTCTGGGTGTTTTTGTGCGTATCTGGTGCAACCTCCGCCTCCCATAGAGAGACCTGCAATAGCACGGTGTTGTTTGTCGCCAATTACTCTATACTCTTTCTCAATGTATGGCATAAACTCAGTAAAGAAGAACTTTTCGTACTCCCATCCCGGCATATTGAAGTAACCATTTTGGTAGATTTGTGGATCACCGCCTCCTGCATCGGGAGTAACAACAATCATCTCAGTTGACTCGCCATTAGGAACCAAGAGGTTTAAAATCTCTGATGATTTTCCCCAGTTTACCCATACCCAGTGGCGGTCGCCCATACCATGTAGCAGATATAAAATAGGGTAGTGTTTCTCTGGATTGGTTTTGTAACTTGCCGGCAGTACAATAGTGTAGCCTCGCTCAGCCTTAAGTACTTTACTGTACATAGTGTCGTTTACAACTGTTGTCCACTGTGCATTTGCGAAGAGTGAACAACAGATGAATGTCGCAATTAAAAGAAGTGACTTTTTCATGGTCTTGTTGTTTTATAGTGTTTTGTGTTAGTGTGTTATTGCTTTAATTATGGGACTAATTTAATGAATTTTTCCTTAATTTTGCAAGAATTTCAAACTGTGTTGAGTTTTTTAATTAATGAGATTATGGATGCAATAATAGTTACAATAGGCGATGAGATTCTGATGGGACAAATTTTGGATACCAATTCAAAGTTTATAGCATCGAAGTTGACAGATTCAGGTTTCGAGGTTGTAGAGATGATGTCTGTTAAGGACGAGGCCTTGGCCATAAAGGATGCCGTTGAACGTTCAATGAGTCGTGCCGATGTGGTAATATTTACAGGAGGGTTAGGCCCTACTCGCGATGATAAAACCAAGCAGGTTCTGGCTGACTACTTCGGAACTCGTTTAGTGCATTCTCCTGAGGCGTATGAGTGGTTGCTTGAAATTCTTGCAAAGAAATCATTGCAAATGAATAAGTTGAACGAGGGACAGGCTGTGCAACCTGAGAATTGTAGATTACTTAAAAATGATGTAGGTACAGCTTGCGGAATGTGCTTTGAGCGCGATGGTAAGTTACTCTTCTCGTTACCCGGTGTTCCTATGGAGATGGTATTCTTGATGGATAATAGAGTGATGCCTGTTATTGTCGAACACTATCCGTTTTTAAAACTCGATTTCACAGTTTACAAGGTATATGGAATCACTGAGAGTGATTTGGCTATCCGTTTGGAGAGTTTTGAGGATTCACTGCCCAGTGGAATAGGGTTGGCGTACCTGCCTGAGTATGGGGTGATAAAGTTGCGTTTGACGGCTCATGGTCATGCAGTAGAGTTTTTGGATGAGTATGCCCACAAGTTGGAGTTAGCATTGGATGGATTGAAGATTCAACATGGAGCTGATAAGAGTTTGCCAATTGAGGTGGCTGAGATGATGAAGAGCAGTGGCAGAACAATATCTTGTGCCGAGAGTTGTACAGGAGGAAATATTGCACATGAGTTGACGCTGCTTCCCGGTGCATCAGAGTGGTTTGTAGGTGGGGTTGTAAGTTACGCAACCGAATTAAAGAGTTCAATTCTTGGTGTCCCTTCAGAACTGGTAGGGCAGTGTGGTGTTGTTAGTGGCGAGGTTGCCCGTGCAATGGCCGAGGGAGTTCGCCGAGTTACCGGCAGTTATTATGGCGTTGCAACAACAGGGGTGGCGGGCCCAACCGGAGGTGATGAGGTTAATCCTGTTGGTACAGTATGGATAGCAGTGGCCTCGCCAAATGAGACTATTGCAAAATGTTTCCATTTTTCAACCAATCGCGAACGCAACATCAGTAAAGCCACCAATGCTGCATTGATGATGGTGTTAGAGAGGTGAAAGGTGAAAAAATAGGATTGAATTTGCCAGCAAATTCAATCCTATTTTTAATTCCTAATTCCTAATTCCTAATTGCTAATTGACTATCCCTTCTTCTCCAGCTTAGTCAAGTAGATGTTGTAGATGAATAGAGCTACTGTAGCTGCCAAACCGATTGCCATAATAACCATCCACATATTTGACGGATGATATGTGTCCCACAAATATTGTGTTAGTTGATTTGGTGTCAGGCCGGATTGTGCAGCAACTTCGGTGAAATACTCAGACTGGCTAAGACCCTCTGGAATTTGCAAACCCTTCTCTGCTGCATAGCGCTGTACAATAGTTACCTTATCTGCAATGTTCTGGAATACAGGACCGGAAATAACTCCAGCCAGTATGTTTCCAAGGAATACAGGGATAAATGAGTAACCCATGTAAAGAGCCTTTTTATCTGCAGGAGCAATACGTCCAATATACTCTGTAATCTTTGGCGAACCAGCCATCTCTCCAATACCGAATACCCAAATAGCAACCATAGTAAATACAACATTCTGGAAGAACATTGTCATCGCCATACCGATTGTACATACCAAGAATCCGCTTACCATTGAGCTAAGAGGTTTCATCTTCATTACCAAGCTTGATACAATCAATTGGAACGCAATAATGTATAGTGCGTCTAAGTTACATACGAACTCTGCATCCATAACGCCTGGAGCTTTGCTATAGTTCTCTGCGAAGAATGGAATAAACTTCTCGAAGAAGTTATACATAGCCGATGTATCAACCCATTGATCAATGAATACAGGTAGTGTGAAGAACAACTGATTGTACATTGTCCAGAAACCTGCAATGATTACCAGGAATACAACAAACTTCAAATCCTGGAAGATAAATACCATATTCTTGAAGATGTCTGCAATACTCTTCTTCTCTTTTAGCTCCTCTTCGCTCTTTGCAGGCTCTTTGTAGAAGAACAACAATAGGAAGTTAAGAGCAATGATTCCTGCTGATACGTAGAAAATCATGGTTGGGTCGCCCTTCTTGAATAGAAGACTTACCAATGGACCAAAGAATGCTCCGATGTTTACCATCATATAGAAGATACCGAATCCGATAGATGCATTGCTATCGTTGGTAGTCTTTGCAATAGTTGCCGATGGGATCGGTTTGAATAGGGCAGCACCCAAGGCCAATAGCAAGTAAGCTGCAAAGAAACTTGGATATGTGGTACACATTGGCATGATTAAGAATGCCGATACATACACTACGAATGCGGTAAAGAATACCTTTTTGTAGCCCCAGCGGTCAGCCAATGCTCCTGTAAGAATAGGCAAGAAGTACAAGATACCTGTACCTACTCCCATAAGAGTACCCTTTTGTGCCTGTGTAAATTCCAAACAGCCCTGCTCGGCAGAACCTGTCAAGTAGTTTGGTAACAATAGAAAGAAGCCATACCAAGCCCATCTTTCAACAAGCTCGATAAGGTTTGCAACCCAGAATGTTGTTGGGAATTTTTTTGAACTCATGATTTGTTTGTGTTAGTTGTTATTTCTGATTTTAGTTTTGTTTCAACCATCTGTCAAGCCAGTTGCGGAATGTACGTTGCCATAGAATTCTGTTCTGGCACTTCAATACCCAGTGGTTCTCGTCCGGCATATACAGGAACTGTGCAGGAATCTTTCTCATACGTGCAGTGTTGAACGCAGAGATACCATGTGCAACATCAACACGGAAATCCTGCTGGCCATGGATAACCAAAATAGGAGTATCCCAGTTACCTACAAATTTGCTTGGAGAGTTGGCAAATGTGCGTTGTGCAATCTTGTTATTCTTCTCCCATGGAGCACCACCCATATCCCAGTTTGCAAACCACATCTCCTCGGTTGTGTAGTAACTCATCTCCAGATTGAATAGTCCGCAGTGTGCAATAAAGGCTTTGAAGCGATTCTCGTGGCATCCTGCAAGGAAATATACAGAATAACCTCCGTATGAGGCGCCTACGCAACCTAGATTGTCCTTATCAACGAATGGTTTTGTTGTAGCATAGTCAATGGCTGCCAAATAATCCTTGATATTCAATCCGCTGTAGTCGCCACTAATCTGCTCAAGCCACTCCTGTCCAAATCCAGGTAATCCGCGACGGTTTGGAGCAACAATAATATAGTCGCCGGCAGCCATCATCTGCATATTCCAACGGAAACTCCAGAACTGACTTACGGTGCTTTGTGGTCCACCCTCGCAATAAAGAATAGTAGGATACTTCTTTGATGGGTCGAAGTGAGGAGGGTAGATGAACCATACCAGCATCTCTTTGTTGTCAACGGTTTTAACCCAATGGCTCTCAACTTTACCCATTGTCAACTGATCCAACAGCTGTTTGTTGATATAACTGATCTCTTTTGCAGAACCATCCTCGATATTTACATTGTACAACTCACTTGGTTTGCTCATTGATTGACGAGTTGCCAATAGAGTTCCATTTGCTGTTGGAATAACCTGCTGGTAGTTGTGAACTCCATCGGTAATCTTCTCAATCTTTCCGCTTGCCATATTTACGTTGTAAATCTGGTCAGTAGCGTGTCTGTCCGATACAAACCAGATTGACTTACCGTCGATCGCCCAAGCAAAGTTATCAGCATTCTGATCCAGATCAATTGTATAGTCACGCTTCTCGCCGTTGGCCAGGTTCATAACCATAAGGCGGTTCTTATCTGCCTCGTAGCCATCACGCTCCATACTTTGCCATGCCATAAATTGACCGTCAGGTGAGAATTGTGGGTTCATATCGTAACCCATCATGCCATCGGTAAGATTTTTGGTCTGGCCACTCTCAATGTCATATAGATAGATGTCAGAGTTTGTTGACTCCATATAGTCAATGCCTGTCTTTTTGCGGCTTACGTATGCAATACCCTTGCTGTCATTTGTCCAGGTCAACTGCTCCATACCTCCGTGTGGACGAACAGGAGACTCCCAATGCTCGTCCTCCATAATATCCTTTCCGGCTTTTGTCTCTACGTTCACGTTGAACGCAGTTACGAATGGATGAGTATAGGTTGTAATCCAGCTATCCCAGTGGCGATATACCTGATCCTCAAACAACATTCCTGTTGCTTTAGGTAAATCGGGGTGCATATCGTGAACATCCTGCTCCAACTTTACCTGTTGGATGTAAAGAAGTTTTGTCCCATCGGGCGAGATTTTGTAGCCCTCAATACCTCCTGCAATATCAGAGATTTTTTTGGGAGATGTTCCGTCGGGTTTGATAATCCACAACTGCCCTCCGCTCATATATGTGATATACTCTCCATCAGGAGTCCATGCAGGCTCTGATTTTCGTGCAGAAGAGTTTGTCAATCTCTTGGCTTCGGCAGAACCATCGGTTGGAACAATGTATAGGTCGCTATATGAGCAATCCTCTGCTTTGTCGAAGTATGTTACAGGATATACTGCATATTTACCATCGGGCGAGATAGCAATGCTTCCCATGCGTCCAAAGGTCCATAGCACTTCTGGAGTCATTACATCAGACTCCAATGTGATATTTGGAATAGGGTAGCCAGTTCCGTCGTTTGCTACATTGTAACTATTTCCCTCACATGCAGTCAGTGCCATTGCTATAATTGTAATTAGTGCAAATCTTTTCATAGTTAATCCTCGTTTTCCGGTGTTAAATCGGTTGGAAGTTCAATTCCGTTAAGAGCAGTTTCAATCTTTGTCTTCAACTCCTCTGCAAGTTCAGGGTTATCCATAATCAACTGCTTTACAGACTCACGTCCCTGACCAAGTTTACTATCGCCGTATGAGAACCAACTGCCGCTCTTCTTAATGATTCCGGCCTCGACTCCCATATCTACAATCTCGCCTGAAATAGAGATTCCCTCGCCATACATAATGTCGAACTCTGCCTTTTTGAATGGAGGTGCAACCTTGTTTTTGACAACTTTAACGCGGGTATGGTTACCAAGAATATCCTCGCCATCCTTAATTGGACCAACCTTTCTGATATCCAGACGAACAGAAGCGTAGAATTTAAGAGCATTACCTCCGGTAGTAGTCTCCGGATTACCGAACATAACTCCAATCTTCTCGCGAAGCTGGTTGATAAATATACAGCAGGTGTTTGTCTTGCTGATGGTTCCGGTAAGTTTTCTCAATGCCTGAGACATAAGTCTTGCCTGCAATCCCATGACGCTGCCTCCCATATCTCCCTCAATCTCTGCCTTAGGTGTCAATGCAGCAACAGAATCAATAACAATAATATCAATAGCAGATGAACGAATCAACTGATCTGCAATCTCAAGAGCCTGCTCTCCATTATCGGGTTGAGCAATAAAAAGGTTCTCTACATCCACTCCCAGTTTCTCTGCATATGTACGGTCAAAAGCGTGCTCGGCATCAATAATTGCTGCAATACCTCCCTGCTTTTGAGCCTCTGCAATTGCGTGAATTGCCAATGTGGTTTTTCCTGAAGACTCCGGACCATAAATCTCAATAACTCTTCCGCGTGGATAACCTCCAACACCCAGAGCTTTGTTTAGTGCAATTGAGCCTGACGAGATTACCGGTATATTCTCAACCTGATTGTCGCCAAGTTTCATGATGCTCCCCTTTCCAAAATCCTTCTCAATTTTGTTAAGGGTCATTTGAAGCGCTTTCAGCTTCTCTGCATTAACCTCTTTCTTGTTTGTCATATAGTTTTGTATATTTATTATTTGTTTTTATTATCTCTGGTTATTAACACTTTTTTGTCAAAATTTTCAAAACCCTACGAATGACAAATATAGTGAAAGAGGAACTAAGAACAAAATAAATAAAACGAATGTTTGGATTTTTTTTAGATTAAGAATATTAAAATAATTTATTAAATCCGAACTTTCATTAAACTTAGATAAAATGTAAAAAAGCACAACATGTTACATAAACTTATGTATTTTGTTTATGCCGTTGTCATATAGTATTTCAGATGGAATTATTAGATATAAGCCATTGAAAAATCGAAGGGGTGATTCTAATAAGAACCACCCCTAAATATATCCCTTAACGAGCTATTAATCCTTCATTAAATTCTGTGCCAACTCTTGAAGTGCAGGAATGTCAGCCTGCTTCATGCGGGCTTTGATTGTAACGATAGGTTGTACAATCTCAATATCCTTCATCTGCTCCAACATAGATGTCATAACCTTGCCTGCGCATGGTGCCCATGAGCCATTCTCAATAACTGCAACTCTGCGGTTTCGGTAACCCTTCATCTGTAAATGGTGCAGGAAGTCGTGCATAGGAGGGAATACGTGGCCATCATAACTAGCTGCTGCAACAACCATTCTGCTCATACGGAAGGCATCCTCGACTGCCTCGGCCATATCATTGCGACTTAAGTCAGCAACTGATACCTTTGGCGCTCCAAGCTCCTCCAGATACTCAGCAACCTTTTTAGCAACTGCCGCAGTTCCTCCGTGGATGGATGCGTATGCAACAAAAACTCCGTCGGTTTCAACCTCATATTTGCTCCATATGTCATACAGACCAATGTAGTAGCCAAGATTCTCTTTCAAGATAGGTCCATGCAAAGGACAGATGCACTCAATGTCAAGTTGCGCTGCCTTTTTTAAAAGAGCTTGAACCTGTGCTCCATACTTTCCGCAAATGTTGAAATAGTATCTCCTTGCCTCGCAAGCCCACTCCTCTTCATGGGCGAGGGCTCCGAATTTACCAAATCCATCGGCAGAGAAGAGTACCTTTTCGCTCTGCTCATACGATACCATCACCTCGGGCCAGTGAACCATTGGGGCCATATAGAACTGTAGTGTGTGCTTTCCAAGTGAAAGGGTGTCGCCCTCCTTTACCGCGATGGTTTTGTCTGTAAAATCTACATGCTCAAAGAATAGTGGCAGCATCTGAATTGCCTTTGCCGATGCCACAATCTTGATGTTCGGGTACAACTCCAAAATGTGTGTGATACAGCCGGCATGGTCGGGTTCCATGTGGTGAACAACAAGATAGTCGGGAGTTCTTTCTCCTAACGCCTCTTTAATGTTGTTTAACCACTCATCGCACTTCCTGCCATCTGCAGTGTCCATAATGGCAATCTTTTCATCCTCAATGAGGAATGAGTTGTATGATATGCCGTTTGGTACAATATATTGACTCTCAAACAGGTCAATGTCTGTATCATCGACACCAATGTATTTGATTGAATCAGTTATTTTTATCTCCATATCCAATAGTCATTGATTTTTACGTGTTCGATTGAATTTAAGTTTTAATCGGTAACAATAAATGAGCCAGATTTTCATCCGGCTCATTAGGTATTATTTACAATCCAAGTTTCTTGAAGAAATCATTACCCTTGTCATCAACCAAGATGAATGCAGGGAAGTTCTCAACCTCAATCTTCCAGATTGCCTCCATTCCTAACTCAGGATACTCTACGCACTCAATGCTCTTAATGTTGTTTTGAGCAAGGATTGCTGCCGGACCTCCAATTGAACCAAGATAGAATCCGCCATATTTCTGGCAAGCATCGGTTACCTGTTGGCTTCTGTTACCCTTAGCAAGCATAATCATGCTACCTCCGTGGCTCTGGAACAGGTCAACATACGAGTCCATACGTCCTGCGGTGGTTGGTCCCATAGATCCACATGGCATACCTGCAGGAGTTTTGGCTGGGCCTGCGTAGTAGATAGGGTGATCCTTTAGGTATTGTGGCATCTCCTCGCCTCTGTCAAGACGCTCTTTGATCTTTGCGTGAGCAATATCACGACCTACGATAATTGTACCGTTAAGGCTTAGACGTGTAGAAACAGGGTATTTTGTAAGCTCCTTAAGAATATCAGCCATTGGCTGGTTCAAATTAATCTTAACAGCCTCGCCCTCGCCAGCCTGACGCAACTCCTCAGGAATCAAACGTGCCGGATTGTCATCAAGTTTCTCAATCCAGATACCATCTTTATTGATCTTAGCTTTGATGTTTCTATCTGCAGAGCAGCTAACTCCAAGTCCAACAGGGCAACTTGCTCCGTGGCGTGGAAGACGAATGATGCGTACATCGTGAGCAAAATACTTACCTCCGAACTGGGCTCCAAGACCTATCTTGTGAGCCTCCTCAAGAACTAACTTCTCAAGCTCGATATCGCGGAATGCACGGCCGGTTTCGTCGCCAGTGGTAGGAAGCTCATCATAGAACTTGGTTGAGGCCAATTTTACAGTAAGAAGGTTCTTCTCTGCCGATGTTCCACCAATAACAAATGCAATGTGGTATGGAGGACAAGCAGCTGTTCCAAGAGTCTTCATCTTTGCAACCAGGAATGGAACAAGGGTCTGTGGATTAAGAATAGCCTTGGTCTCCTGGTATAGATATGTCTTGTTGGCAGAACCTCCACCCTTGGTTACACAAAGGAAGTGGTACTCAGCACCGTGAGTAGCCTCGATATCAATTTGTGCAGGAAGGTTACACTTTGTGTTTACCTCATCGTACATTGTTAGAGGAGCGTTCTGTGAGTAACGAAGGTTCTCCTCGGTATATGTTTTATAGACTCCAAGTGAAAGAGCCTCCTCGTCGCAATATCCTGTCCAAACCTGTTGTCCCTTCTCTCCGTGAATGATAGCAGTACCTGTATCCTGACAGAAAGGAAGTTTTCCCTTGCAAGCAACCTCTGCATTGCGAAGGAATGTAAGAGCAACATACTTGTCGTTCTCTGATGCCTCCGGATCGTTAAGAATCTTAGCAACCATCTCATTGTGCTCCGGACGAAGCATAAATGATACATCGCGGAATGCGGTGTTTGCCATTACAGTAAGACCCTCTTTAGCAATTTTAAGAATCTCATGTCCCTCAAACTCGCCTGTGCTCACATATTGCTCTGAGCCAGGAATCTTGTAGTATTCAGTCTTGTCTTCTCCAAGCTGAAACATTGGTGCGTACTTAAATTCCATATTATTTATTGTAGTTGTATATTTTAGTCGCAAGTTATTCAAAAAATCGGCAATTCGCAAGAAAGAAAGCAAAAACATTCTTACCTTAGCATTCGGAATAAGATTAATGAAGTTTTTTATGAACGAGGAGAAGAAAAAAGCACTCTTGGAGTGGTACAATAAGTTTACAAAAGATTGTTACTTAGAGAATAACGGAATAGTATTTACCGATTTTGGCGAGGGCTGGGCTGAAGGAACCATGCCATTGGATCGTAGAACCTGTCGCCATGATGGAGCTATGCACGGGGGTGCTAATGTGGCTTTTGCCGAGACTTTGGCGGGATGGTTGGGTATTTTGGCCTTGCCTACCGATAAGAACAGAGATCTGTTTGGAGTTTCAATTACAGCAAACCATATTCATCAGGCAAAGGGTAACTTGATTACAGGGCGTGCGGAGTTTGTTCACAAGGGGCACTCAACCCAAGTCATCAAGGTTGAACTTCGCGACGCAACCGGGACCCTTGTTACCGTTTGTACCGTAACAAATTTGATAAAGAGCAGATAGTTATGAAAAGTGATAAGATTGAAATTATTCAGATTAATATTTCGGGCGAGGATAAACCAGGATTAACATCATCGCTTACAGGCATTCTTGCTCATCATGATGCCTTTATTCTTGATATCGGACAGTCCAATATACATCAGTCGTTGACTCTGGGCATACTTTTTATGACTACTCCAGAGCGTTCGGGACAGATAATGAAGGAGTTGCTTTTTAAAGCATCGGAGATGAATATAACCATACGCTTTGAGCCGGTTACAGAGGAGCAATATCGTCATTGGGTAACAGGACAAGGCAAGCATCGCTATATTGTCACTTTGGTTGGACGTCGCATAACTGCTGAACATATATCACGTGTAACCAAGCTGATATCGGACGAGGATCTTAACATCGATGCCATGAATCGTTTGACAGGTCGTATGCCATTGGACGAGGATGAACGAGCACCCAAGACCAGTATTGAGTTCTCGGTGCGTGGAAATTTATCAGATAAGGCTCGTTTTCAGAATGAGTTGATGAAGATTGCCAATAGTTCCGAGATAGATATTTCATTCCAGAGAGATGGTATTTTCCGCCGTTCACGTCGTTTAATCTGTTTTGATATGGATTCAACCCTCATAACAACCGAGGTTATTGATGAGCTTGCCGAGCGTGCAGGTGTTGGCAATGAGGTTAAACAGATTACAGAGCGTGCAATGCGTGGGGAGATTGATTTCCGTGAGAGTTTTACGGAACGTGTAGCTCTGCTTAAAGGGTTGGATGTAAGCGTGATGGAGGAGATCGCTGAGAATCTTCCTATAACCGAAGGTGTTGATAGAATGATGACAATTCTTAAGCGCGTAGGTTACAAAACTGCAATTCTTTCGGGAGGATTTACCTATTTTGGGAACTATCTTAAAAGACGTTTTGGTTTTGATTATGTGTATGCCAATGAGCTTGAAGTTGAGGATGGCAAACTTACCGGTCGATATGTCGGACAGGTAGTGGATGGGCCTCGAAAAGCGGAGTTATTACGTCTGTTATGTCAATTCGAGAATATCGATATACAGCAGTCTGTTGCTGTGGGCGATGGTGCGAATGATTTGCCAATGCTTAATATTGCAGGGCTTGGTATTGCTTTTCATGCAAAACCAAAGGTACGAGCCAATGCAAGTCAGGCAATATCGACCGTAGGCCTTGATGGTATACTTTACTTCTTAGGTCTTAAGGATTCCTGGGTCGAAGCGAAGAGATAAAAATGAGGGCAACTTTGAAGTTGCCCCCATTTTATGTGTATTGTGCTTTATTAGAACTTAAAGAAGCACTGGGCTGCAATGTTATTTACAGTGTGCTTGCTTGGATCTCCGAATGTTTTGCATGTATAATTAACCTGAAGGCCTACGAATTTTGCAGGAACATAGTTAATACCTACACTATAATCAAATTCTGAGTTGTTGTGCAAATCCAAATCGTGGTCAATGTAGTCGAAACGGAATGCAGGATAAACCTTGCTTTTAATGTTGTATGCAACCTGAGCATAGCATGACTGTCCCTTGATTCCCTGGAAATCTACATGGTAGTACTCTGAACGAATGTTGAACTTGTCGCCATTGTACCAGGCTCCGGCTCCGTGCATACTCTTGTGGTTGTTGGCATCGTGGTGAATCTCTCCCATTTTACCCTCGTACAATGAGTACTGTAACATAAGGTTTTTGCAGATGTTGAACTTCAAGTTTCCTGAGAAATCTTTAGCAGTGTTATCATCCTTTTTGTTAATCTCGTTACCATTCATAACTGCAACGGTATATTCAATAAGGTCCTTTCCGCTCTTCTCTTGTGGGAAGAAACCTCCGCTTACCTGCAATCCTATGTCACGACCTCCGGTTGGAAGGTATGCGCCAATGAATTTGGCGTTATCGATAAACTCCAATGAGGTTGGTGAAAGTGGGTTCTCGATAGAGAATGGAATCTTCATCTGTCCAACCTGAACATTGAACATTGGGTCAATCTTGAATTTTGCGTATGCATCCATAATCTTTGGAGAGCTTGCAAATTCCAACTGAATCTTATACTCGAACCACTTTGCAGGCTTTCCGCTCAAAGACAAACGAGCACGTCTGATATCGAATGTGTTTGTCTGAGAAGCTGCGTCGTTGTACTGATATCGAATAAATGTGTAACCTGAAATGGTTGGCAATTTCTCTACAATTTTGCTCCATTTAGAGTTTGACTCTTCCAACTTGGCAATTCTCTCTTCAAGAACTCCGGTTTGTGTTGTTTGTGCGAATGTAGTGCTTGTTGCAAACATCGCAAACAAGGCGATAATTAATCCTTTTGTTTTCATCTTGAATATTAATGTTTATTAGAAACTGTTTAAATTTTAAACAGTTTCTTATTGTTTTCAAATTTTAACGTTGCAAATGTAGTGTAAATGCACCCTATAAAAATAGGTTTTTATACTTATTTTACGATAATTTATATCTTAGGTTGCAATACAAAGAAAAAGAGCTGAAATTATTTGAATCTCAGCTCTTTAATGATTATTTCTCTATTTCGTAGCCCCACTGTTTCAATGCTTTGCTCCAGTGTTTTTCAACCAGTTCAATGGTGCGAGGTTTGTATGCATATTTGTTCTTTTTATAACCCTTCTTGCCGTCGGTATAGGCTTTAATTGTCTCTTTAGCCTCGTCCCATCCGGGAAGGTTCAGGGTTTTGTATATCTTCTCGGTCATGCCGTATGCATCCTTTTCGTAATCCTCAAATTTAACCTCAATAAGGTTGCCTTCCGGAATAAGGTGCTTATCTGCTTCGTACTTGTCATATACCTCATTATATACCTTCAGGATATTCTCCTCCATCTGCTCTATGGTAAAGTTCTGTAACTTCAATGGCTGAATAGTATTGTGGAAGAAACTTCTTGTAGATTCAAATACTGTATATGGATTACGAATCAAATAGATGAACTTTGCATTTGGGTACATCTCCAACAACTCCTTTACACGTGCTGTGTGTGGAGGGTTCTTTGACAGGAACTGAGTTCCGTTTGTATTGTGAAGCGAGGTCTTGACAATTCTGTGCATACTCTCTTTAAAGCCCTGTAACTCTTCGGCTGTTGCAGTTTTAAATGTCAGGTATTTGTCACAATACTCCATCATATCCTGCGGGAAGTACCAGAAGTTGTAGTAGTTGTATGGGGTGTCATTTGACAATGCAAACTCCTCCTCTTGTGGCAAATCAACTCCCAATTCCATATTGTCTGTAGGGCGTTTGTCCGGCATCAACCATGACATGGTTGGCTTGAACATTCCCTGGCCGAACAGCATCAGGTTTGGAAATACAGTCTGGTATGTTGTTGTGTAACCAAAGTGCTTATCCATTGACATTACATTGTGTACAAATGTTGTACCGCTTCTCCAATGGCCAAGAATAAACACAGGCTCCATATTTACCTCTTTATCCTGGAGCAGTTTCTTATATTTTTTATCCTCGAAGTAGCACAAGGTACTTAGAATTGCGCATATACCCTTAGTAAGGTAGTATTTGCCCTTCCAGCCTTTCTCAACCTTGCGTCCCTCGACAATCTTTTTAAATGTCTTCCAGCGTGCACCAACCAATGGGTTAACAGGAAGATCGCTAAATTTTAATAATCCCATACTCGCTCTTCTTAATCCTCAATCTTAATTTCGATACCCTGTTTGCTCATTGCCTTTTGAAGGGTTTCGATTGCCGAGCGATGCTCTGTGCCGATACCCAACTTGCTTAAGCTGAATGTAGGAGTCTCCTCAACGGAGCCACACTCGTCTCTACGCTCCAATATCATTCCCACTGCACTTGTATTGTGAGTTACGGGATCGATAAGGATAAAGGCTCCGGTGTGTTTGTTCTTCTGATATGGATCGAAGAATAGAGGTTTGCTACTTGTAATGTCAATCTTACCAATCTCGTTCAACTCAAAGTGGTCGATCTTTGATTTTTCCATGGTGTTTACATCCACCTTGTACTCAATCTCCTCCAATTTGATACGTGAAATATTGCTGGTCTGCTTGATAAAGTACTTCTTGTCTATATCCATTGGGGCCTCGTCCATCCAAACAAGCATGGCAGAGAAGCTTCGGCCTATAAGTGGCATATTGTCGGCTTTGACAAGCATCTCGCCTCGTGAAATGTCAATCTCATCCTCAAGGGTGATGGTTATTGCCTGTGGAGGAAATGCATACTCCAACTCTCCATCGTAGGTAACAATTGATTTTACTTTTGAACGCTTACCCGATGGAAGTGCAACAATCTCGTCGCCTTTACGGATAATTCCGCTTGCAACTGTTCCTGAGAAACCTCGGAAGTTCAGGTTTGGACGAAGCACATACTGAACAGGGAAACGGAAGTCGTTGAAATTGTGGTCGCTTGATACTTGGATGGTCTCAAGGTGCTCCAGCAGACTGATTCCTTTGTACCATGGGGTGTTGTCTGATGTCTCTACTACGTTATCTCCGTTAAGTGCAGAGATAGGGAAGCAGGTAATGTCGGGAATTCCCAATGGCTCTGCAAATTTCTTGTACTCAGCAACAATTGAGTCGAATACCTTCTGGTCGTAATCAACCAGGTCCATCTTGTTTACTGCAAGAACTACATGCTTTATTCCAAGCAGTGATACAAGGAATGTGTGGCGACGTGTTTGTGTAATAACTCCTGTTCTGGCATCAACAAGTATGATGGCAAGGTTCGCAGTTGAACCTCCTGTAATCATGTTTCTTGTATATTGCTCGTGTCCCGGAGTATCTGCAATGATGAATTTACGTTTGTTGGTTGAGAAGTAGCGATATGCTACATCGATAGTGATTCCCTCCTCGCGCTCGGCCTTTAATCCGTCAAGAAGCAGGGCGTAGTCAATCTGACCGGCTCCTGCATTACCTACGCGTTTACTGTCGCGCTCAAGTGCGTCAAGCTGATCTTCGTATAGTTTTTTACTGTCAAATAGCAAACGTCCGATAAGGGTTGATTTTCCATCATCTACCGAACCTGCTGTCAATAGGCGCAATAGATCCTTCTTTTCGTCTTGATCCAAAAACGCCTTAATATCTATCTTGTTTTCCATCTCTATACAGCTTCAAAAATTAGAAATATCCCTCGCGTTTCTTCTGCTCCATACTTGCCTCCTGGTCGAAGTCGATTACACGGGTTGTGCGCTCGCTCTTGGTGGTTGTCATCATCTCCTCGACAATCTCCTCGATAGTTGCAGCGCTTGACTCAACTGCACCTGTTAATGGCCAGCAGCCAAGTGTACGGAAACGAACCATCTTCATCTCAATCTGGTCACGATACTGTTCCGGAAGACGCTCATCATCGGCCATGATCAGGTTGCCATCCATGTTGATAACAGGGCGCTCCTTTGCGTAGTACAATGGAACGATTGGAATATTCTCCATTCTGATATATTGCCAAATGTCAAGCTCGGTCCAGTTTGAAAGTGGGAATACTCGGATTGATTCTCCTTTGTGAACCTTTGCGTTGTATATATCCCACAATTCAGGACGCTGATTCTTTGGGTCCCATTGGTGGAATTGGTCACGGAATGAGAAGATACGCTCTTTAGCTCTTGATTTCTCCTCGTCACGACGTGCACCTCCGAATGCTGCATCGAATTTATGTTTGTCCAATGCTGCAAGCAGTGCCTGTGTCTTCATTAGGTCGGTGTGTACCTTACTTCCGTGTGTAAATGGACCTACTCCCTCCTCAAATGCCTTTTCGTTACTCTCAACAATCAAATCCCAATTGTGCTCTTTGGCATATTTGTCGCGGAACTCAATCATCTCTTTGAACTTCCAGCGTGAGTCAATATGCATAAGTGGGAAAGGAACCTTTCCTGGATAAAATGCCTTCTCTGCAAGGCGTACCATAACCGATGAATCCTTTCCGATAGAGTATAGCATAACAGGGTTCTCGAACTCTGCAGCCACCTCACGTATGATATGAATTGATTCAGCCTCAAGAGCCTTTAAGTGGCTCAAATCGTACTTCTCTTCCATCTCTGTTGTTATATTTATTACTTGTTTTCTATCTGTGGTAAAATGGTATCCAATAGTTGTTTAACCGACTCTTCAATTGGCAATACCGATGTGTCCAGACTCAAAGCGGGGTTCTCGGGAGCCTCGAATGGTGAAGAGATTCCTGTGAAGTTTGCAATCTCGCCTTTGCGAGCCTTTGCATACAACCCCTTAACATCGCGGCGCTCGCACTCCTCGATAGGTGTACTCACGTAGATCTCCATAAAGTCATCCTCGCCTATAATCTGCTTTGCCATATTGCGAATAGCGGTTGTTGGGCTGATGAATGCAGCAATGGTAACAACTCCGCAGTTTACAAAGAGTTTTGATACCTCGGCAATTCGGCGAATGTTTTCGATTCTGTCTGCCTCGGAGAAGCCCAGGTTGTTATTGATTCCGGTACGGATATTGTCGCCGTCAAGAATCTGACACAACACTCCTCGCTCGTAAAGTTCACGCTCCAAAGCAATTGCCAATGTGCTTTTGCCTGAGCCTGAAAGACCTGTAAACCAGATCATCTTGCCCCTCTGCTTCAACAACTTTTCACGGTCTGAACGTTGAAGAGTTTTATCAAATATCGGATATATATTATTCTCGTTGCTCATATCTTATTTAACAATGAACCATGGATTTAATAGGTTCTCTTTATTGTATGTAAGCGGTGTTTTCTCGTCGCGTTGGTATACCTCTTTGCCGGCAGCCTTGACGATTGCGTGTCCTGCTGCGGTGTCCCACTCCATTGTCGGTGCGAAGCGTGGGTAGATGTCTGCTGACCCCTCGCCTACCAAACAAATCTTGATTGAACTTCCAACCGAGGTCATGCCGATAGCAGGGTACATTCTACGAAGTTGGTCGATATACTCAGCTGTCTCTGGACTCATGTGCGAGCGCGATGCTACAATTACAAATGGCAGCTCCTCTTTCTGTACCGGAAGTTTTGTTGCTTTTTCGAGCGAGGTTTGAAGATCGGTGTAGTTCTCGATGTTTACTCTTTGCAATTTATATGCACCATAACCGACAGCTCCCCAATAGAGGGTTTCAAGCACCGGAACATATATCACTCCGGCGATAGGGGTGTTGTTCTCGACAAGTGCAATGTTTACGGTAAACTCTCCATTCTTTTTGATAAACTCTTTAGTGCCGTCGAGCGGATCTACTATCCACAATTTGCACCAACCTTTACGCTCGGAGTAAGGTATTTTTGCTCCCTCCTCGCTAAGAATCGGAATGTTGGTTGGGTTAAGAGCCTCCATGATTATTTTGTGCGAGGCCTTGTCCGCCTTTGTTAGTGGCGAGTTGTCGGATTTGCGCTCGATACCAAAATCCTCGGTAGGGTTGTTATAGATTTTAAGTATCTCTTCTCCTGCTGATAATGCTGCCTTTACTGCTATTTCTAAAATGTTATTCATTTTAAATTCCACATA
>JAGBFU010000065.1 GCA_017936285.1 Marinifilaceae bacterium
CGCAAAATCGGCGGCGGTTCGGCATAATCCAAGTAAACTTGGCTTCTGCTCTCACCTTGCACGATTTTTCCTAATTCCTAATTAATCATACCCTCTTCACTCTCACCGGTTTTCTATCAATGTACCGAGGGTAACGCAAAGCAGGCATACCAAGCGCCATTCCCGCATATACCTTACCATCAATCTCAAGCAATTTCTCAATCCTATGCTTTTTATCGGCATTCATCGCCATATATACAAAACCGGTATAAAACTGCCCAACTCCCAAAGCCTCAGCCATTAACGAACCGTTCTGATATGCCAAATTACAATCATTGCACGCCAAACCGCTCTTTTTAGGGCCATGAATCAACAACACCGCTGTCGCACCACGCAAAATACGGTCATTACCCTTTGAGTAGTCGCGAATAAGCCCCTTCAACACCGGAACATATCTATACATCTGAGGCATTATGCGCTTCAATATCGGTTTCAAAAGCGGATTCTCCAACTTCTTCAAGGCCTCGCCAAAAATCTGAATAGTCAATTCGGTTATCTGCTTCAACATATCCGGACTTGTAATAAGCGTAAACTCTACATTCTGCATATTGGAACCTGTAGGAGCTCGGTGTGCCGCCTCTACAATATCTGTGAGCGAGGTTTCAGGAATTGGAGCCTTGGTAAAGACTCTCAACGACCTGCGCATTTTGCAAAGAAGCATTACCTGCTCCGGTTTAGGCATTGCGGCATAATTTATGGTATGAACCGTACCTTTAGGGAATAGAGAGTGTACAACAGAATCAGTCGGACAGACAGCCATACAGTGTCCACACCCAATACAACGATTAACCTTATCTGTCACAATTCCATCATCGCTCGAAGCAAATATTCCTGACGGACAAACTCTTATACACTTGGCACAGCGAACACAACTCTCCGCCTTAACCCCTATCTCCAATTTTTCCATTACTGTAATTTAAGTTCAGAATCCAATTAATTCAACTCTCAATTATATACGCTATTTAGCACAACATTTGCCAACAAAATTAATCAATTCTACCCTGAAATCAGCAAATAAAGCCAAGCAAACTTCACCTCCAAATAAAAAAAGGGCAACCCGAAAGTTGCCCTCAAAACAAAACTGTTTTACTATTGTGTCCTTAGTGCTATAAAGCCTTAATTAAATGGGATTACAATGATGTTAGCGGTGTATGGCTGAACAGTTACGTTGCTTACAGAAGATAGCTTCTGGTTTGTAACAGTAATGTTTGGCTCCATACCAGGAGTATTGAATGCCATATCATCGTCACCACCTACAGTGTATATCTCGCCATTTCCTGCCAATGAGTACTCCTTATCTCCAAGAGTGAACTTCTTAACAGCATCGATTGGGAAGCTTACACTCTCCCATGTTGGGTTTACTACTGAAATTGTAAGAGTATTGTTCTCGGTATTGATAGCAGCAGCCACATCGAACGGACGAAGCTCACCCTCAAGCTGTACAGGAAGTGTTCCAAATACCTCACGATATAGTTTCAATACCTGACCGGTTGAAGCGTAACCTGCATCGGTTGTTGTAGCTTTAATACATCCAATAACGTTTACTGTCTGAGCATAGTTAGCCATAAATACAATGTCGCTCTGGCGCAAATACTCATTCAAACCTGCAGCAATTCCCAAAGCATCACGCAAATAGTAGCGAGTACCCAACTCTCCGAAGATATGTGGACCATACCAGTAGTTCCACTCATCCATACAGATCTGAATATCCTTACCCTCGAGTTCAGGAATCTCCTGACGATACTTTCTGTGAGCATCGGTTACTCTCTTAATGTGACGAGCAATCTGCGATGTGTGAGTCATAAGACCGCCACCATGCCAATCCTGGCTGTAGAAGTGCTCACTTACAAGATTCATGTGGTCTGAACAGTGCTTCATGATATACTCATCCCAACGGCCAACCTCGCCTACTCCAATCAATTTGATTGATGGATCAACTTTCCACATTGCATCAGCAAACTCTTTATGTTTCAATGCAAAAGCATCGGTTGCCATAAATCCAAGCTGCCAGTCTCCGAACATCTCATTACCTACTGACCACCACTTAACATTCCATGGCTCAACACTTCCACCATTCTTAACACGCAACTTACCCATTGGGGTTGTAGCCTCGCCATTAGCATACTCAACCTCGTCGGTAGCCATCTTTGTTCCACCCAATCCTGCATTTACTGCAATGTATGGCTCTGTCTCAAGAAGCTCACACAAACGGATAAACTCATGCATACCAACGTCGTTGCTCTCAACACCTGTCCAGGCCGGATTCTTTCTTGGAGGACGCTGATCTCGTGGGCCAATACCATCGTGCCAATCGTAACCACTTACAAAGTTACCTCCCGGCCAACGATATACAGGAGCCTTCAATCCCTTCAACAATGCCAATACATCGGCACGGAATCCCTCAACGTTGTCATTAGGCATAATTGATGCAGTTCCTACCCATACTTTTGCATCACCATCGGTTACAATTGCAAAAGTTGCATTGGTATTCTTAGCATCGAATGCAGCAAACTCAAATGGATATTTTGTCCACTTTGTTCCAACATTGATTGTCTTCTCCTGAGTCTTGCCATCACTGGTCATTGTAACCTTAACCGCTGTCGGCTTGTCAGCTTTCAAAATAGCATAACCCGTCATTCCAACCTCCGGACGAACTCCAAGACCTGACTGTTGAAGTTTTGCACCCTTACCAGCCTTCAAAAGAACACTATGCTCACCGGTATAAGCATTTGCCTTATCCATTGTAAAGAGATCTGCACCACCACGCATTCCGCGTTGTCCACGTCCTGAGTTTGCATACAAGGCAGCCTGCAAACTAACATCCTGAGCAGGGCCCTGCTGTCCCTGTGGACGAGCAACCTGTGTCGGAGCTACACTCCATGGAGAGTTTCTCTCGCCCGGAGCATACCAGAACTTTCTATCCATCAACATCTCTGACCAGATACCGCCATAGATACATTGTCCCATGTGCTCGATAAATTGACCATAGATATACTCTGACATATTTGTTCCCTGAACATTTGGATCAATCTTCAAAGCAGTATTAATCTCCTCAGAGCTTATCAAGTCAAAGGTCATTGCATCGAACCATGCATATCCAGTTCCTCGGCGAGGGTATGTACATGTGATACCTGCGCAATCATCAGCACCTGTCTCAAACTCAAGAGTTACTGCAGTCCAATCATTAGTACCCTTAATTGGAGTTGTTGTCAAATAGTTAGACATACCAACCTGCAAGGTGATGGTAGCACCGCCCTCGCCCATTGCTTTCAAATCCTGAGTCTTGATCCAACCGGTAAATTTATATTTTGACCATGGCTTCAAATTAACCTTATTAGCCCACGATCCATCGGCAGGAGTTGCCGAATACATAAGCAAACTCTTTGTGCCATCCTTAGCCTGATTGTCGTGAATGTGACGAACTGACTCGCCTGTTCCATAGGTCCAGTCAAGAACCTTGTCAGATACAACCTGCTCTGCAGATCCATTTGGAACCTCGCCCCAATTGGAACCTGTCTTAGGCTGAACCTCTGACTGACATGCAACCATACCCATTCCAACGAGCACCATTGCACCAATCCATACTTTTCTCATAGTGTTAGGTTTTATGATTTGTTATTAAATTCTAATGCACAATCAATAAAGCAAAGATAGTTTAAGAAAATTAAAAATGCTAATCGGAATGGTAATATTCACGAAAAAATGTTTTAACTTGCAGAGGAAATAACAGACAATATAAAAAACAACATAAAATTAATAGATTATGACTATTGAAGAGAGAATTGCGGCCCTTCGCAAGATTATGACACGCGAAGGAATCGATGCCTACATTGTTTCCGGAACAGATCCTCACGATGACGAGTATCTACCAGAGACCTGGAAGCAAAGACAGTGGATATCAGGCTTTACCGGTTCATACGGAACAATTGTTATAACTCAGGATCATGCAGGTTTCTGGACAGACACCCGCTACTTTGTGCAATATGAGCGCGAGCTTGGAAACACCGAGTACAAACTTCACAAACTTCGTGTTCCCGATGCTGTAGATTACCCGGAATGGCTTGCCGAAACTATGCAGGAGGGCCAGAAATTGGCGTTTGATGGCTACTGTATGCCTACATCAATCATCAGAAAGTTAAAATCTCTGCTTGAACCTAAGGGTGTAAAGGTAGTAAATACCGTCGATTTGCTTGGCGAGTTGTGGCTTGACCGTCCTGAAATGCCATCAGCTCCAATTATGAGTCTCGATGTAAAATATACCGGCAGTTCTGCAGCCGAGAAGCTTGAGCGCCTGCGTGGCTACATGCAGGAGAAAGGCGCAACTTACACACTGCTAAGCAGCCTTGACGAGATTGCATGGCTATTTAACCTGCGCGGCGGTGACATTAACTTCACTCCTGTCTTTATTTCATACGCTATAGTTGGAATGGGCGAGGCCTCAATCTTTGTTAAACCCGGAAAAGTTCCTGCTGAAGTTGCTGAATTGTTGGCAAAGGACAATATCACTGTTAAGGGGTATCATCAGGTTACACTTGCCCTTGATGAGATTGACGAAACAAATATCTTTATGATTGATGCAGGAACTCTGAATTATGGAATATACGAGAAGGTTAGCGGTCGCTTTAAAACTGTTGAGTGCAAATCTCCACTAATTCTATGGAAAGGAATCAAGAATCCAACAGAGATTCAAGGCTTTAAAGATGCATGTCGCAAAGATGGTGTTGCCCTTACAAAATTCTACTACTGGCTATCAAAACAGGATGTCAGCAAACTGTCAGAGTTAGATGTAGAGAAGGTTTTGGGCGATTTCAGAAAGGCACAACCTGAAAGTATGGGCGATGGTTTCCGCTATATCTGCGCATACGGTGAGAATGCTGCTCTTCCCCACTACTTTGCAACCGAGGAGAACTATAGTATGCTTAAACCTGAGGGACTTTTGCTAATGGATACCGGAGGTCAATACCTTCACGGAACAACCGATATTACCCGTACAGTTCCACTTGGTCCGGTTTCACAACTTCAGAAAGAGGACTTCACATTGGTTCTTAAGGGAATGATTGAACTTGGAAGAGTTGTATTCACAAAGGGAACAAACGGAAAGAATCTTGATATACTGGCACGTATGCACATGTGGAAATTCCAGCGTAACTACGGACATGGAACAGGACACGGAGTGGGTCAATTCTTGACTGTACACGAGGGTCCACAAGATATTCGTCTGTTTGGCGACCCTGCCGAGCACCCAATGATGCCGGGAATGATTACCAGCGATGAGCCGGGAATCTATCGTCAGGGAGAGTGGGGAGTTCGCCACGAGAATCTGAACGTATGTCTGGATTTGGGAACAAATGAGTTTGGTGAGTGGTATTGCCAGGAGCCTATTACTCTTTGTTACATTGAGAAGAGTTGTATCATTCCCGAAATGCTTACTGCCGACGAGATTGATTGGCTTAACGCATATCACAAGAAGTGTTACGACGAGATCACTCCATACCTGACTCCGGAAGAGGCTGAGTGGCATAAGGAGAAGACCTCACCTATTGAGTACACTCCTATTCAAATCAGGAATTAGGAATTAGGAATTAGGAAAAATCGTGCAAGCCGAACGCAGAAGGCAAATTTATTTGCATTATGCTAAGGCGCAGCCGATTTTGCGTAAACACGAAGTGTTTGCGAATTAGGAAAAATCGTGCAAGGTGAGAGCAGAAGCCAAATTTATTTGGATTATGCCGAACCGACGCTGCGGAGCGAATGCAGAAACCAAGTTTACTTGGGTTATGCTGAGCCGCGAGGAGTAGAAGCACACGAAGTGTGGTTAACTGCAGCCGATTTTGCGGAAACACGAAGTGTTTGCGAATTAGGAATTAAATAAAAAACTCTTGAGCCGTGGCTCAAGAGTTTTTTAGTATGTTTAGTAAAGTAAATATATTACTCAACCTCCCACTCGTAGATTCCGCAAGATAGTCTTCCAGGCTGATTAACCTCAAGTTTCAACTCTTTGGTTGTAACAGTCTCGAACTCTACGCGGTCTCCGATACGTGCTGTTACCTTGTAATCAGAAGTATTCTTTACAGGAACCCACTCTCCGGCGTCATTCTTGTAGTAAATCTTCCAAGACTCTGGCAAACCGCAACCACCCCAAGGCTGATCCTCAAACCAGTACAATGTACATGAAGATACTGTTACAGGCTCTTTGAATGTATATGACATCCACTCAGTACCGCCCTGTTTTGGCCACCAGTGGCAATATGGAGGAGTTCTATCCTCATCACCCTTTGGTTTCAATCTGTCATTCAATGCACTTCTTCCAGAACGAATTGTACCACCAATCTTAGCTCCGGTTGTCTTTGATACAGGAGGAACTGCAGTTGTAGCTGTCAAATCCTGAGCAAACCATACGCACATCTCACCATTTCCGCGGTGCGCCCATGCATAGTATGGCTGCAATGTCAACTTATGAGTCTCAGTCTTCAACTGACCCTTATCGTCAAATCCAACTGTCTGAATATCTGTTGTGATAAGGTTCATTCCGTACTCGTTACCACCTGCCTTAATGTGAGCATCCTTATACTCTACATTGAACTCTGGCTTCTGATTGAAGATAGTATTTCTGAATGCGAAGTTGTTATCTGGCCACTCTGCGCAATATACGATAGGACCATTGCTGATAGCAATCTTACCGTTATCCTCGATCACCTTGCTGTTAGCACGGATTACACGTGGAGTCATCTCAAGGCTTACAGTTACCTTATCGCCCTTCTTCCACTTACGATTAACGTTCACATAACCATGATCAAGCTCTGCCTCAACCTCCTGACCATTTACATATACCTTATAACCGGTCTTCTTTCCATCAGCAAAGAAGTACAAGTCGCTAGGAACAACCTGGTTCTGAGCCCAACCCGGGATACGAAGCTTCATGTTGAATGAAGCAGCTGTATTAACTATTACATCAATATCACCATTCCATGGATAGTTTGTCTTCTGAGAAAGGCTGATAGTCTTTTTGCCAACCTTAATCTTAGCATCGTTAGCCATGTACAAGTTTACATACAAGTTGTTATCCTTTACAGCGTATGCGTAACCAGGTACTGATGGGATGAAACGACATGCGTTAGATGGGCAACATGCACAACCGAACCAAGCCTGACGCTGGTGCTGTCCAATTGACTCCAATGGGTTTGGATAGAAGAATCCACCTCCGTCCAAAGAGATTCCAGAAAGAACTCCATTGTACAATGAACGCTCCAATACATCGATATACTTAGACTCTCCGTGCAACAAGAACATACGCTGGTTCCAGTAAACCATAGCAATAGCAGCACAAGTCTCACAATAAGCAGACATATTTGGCAACTCGTAGTTCTTACCAAATGCCTCACCGCTACCTGTAGAACCTACACCACCAGTTACATACATCTTCTTACCAACTACGTTATCCCAAATTCCATCAATAGCCTCGAAGTACTCCTTGTCACCTGTCAAAGCAGCAACGTCAGCAATACCTGTGTACATATATGTAGCACGTACTGCGTGTCCTACAGCCTCGTCCTGCTCAAGGATAGGCTTGTGAGACTGGCTATACTCGCTTCTGTTACGACGTGGACCAACATAACCTCTCTTATCAAGGAAATATTTAGCCATATCAAGATACTTCTGATCTTTGGTCAATACATACAACTTAGCCAAAGCCATCTCTGCAATCTGGTGTCCTGGAACGTGAGCCTCCTGACCCTCTCCGTCACCAATCTCGCGACATACGCAGTCAGCATAACGGATAGCGATATCCAAGAAATTTCTCTGTCCTGTAGCTGTAAAGTGAGCAACAGCTCCCTCTACCATGTGACCCAAGTTGTACAACTCGTGGCTCAAATCCTCAACCTTTGACCAACGCTTTGGTCCCATCCAGTTATGAGGATTCTCAGGATTCATAGTTCTGAAGGTGTTCAAGTAACCATCAGGCTCCTGCGCAGCAGCTACGATAACCAAAACGCTATCGATATAAGCCTTCAAAGCAGGATCATCATAGGTCTGCAACAAATAACTTGCACCCTCGATTGTCTTGTAAACGTCAGTGTCATCGAATGACAAAGTACCCTCCTTGATTGGAGTTACAACACCTGTACGCAACTGTTTTGCAGCATCTTCAAAGTTTTTGTAACGATCTGTCTCCTCACATTTGCTGAATGCCAATGGAATTGTCACATCGCGGCTAGCCTGCAATCTCTGTCCCCAGAATGTATCGGTAACTTTAACCGATGTAAAAGGAACCGGAGAGTAAGGATAACCGGTCTGAGCAACTGCAGAAACAGCAGTCATAGCCAAAACGGCCAAACTCATCAAAATTTTCTTCATACTCTGTTCTCTTAATTTGTTTATAATTGTTATTTAGTTGTTCCTAAAATTACTCAACTGTCCACTCGTAAATTCCTGCAAATTTACCATCTTGCTGGTCAATTTCCAACTTTAATGCAGAAGTTTTAACAGACTTGAAGTAAACGGTACATGCTACGCGCATCTCCACAGGGTACTCTGATGGATTCTCAACTGCAACCCACTCTCCCTTATCGTTCTTGTAGTATACTCTCCAAGCCTTAGGTGTAGCGCACTGTCCCCATGGCTGATCATCATGCCAGTATAGAGTACAGCTTGAAACCTCCTCCGGTTGCTCAAACTCGTAAGCAATCCACTCGGTTCCACCACCCTCACCGTCACTCCAACGGCAATATGATGTACCTCCGTCGCGCTGTCCGCGTGGAACTCGTCCGTCATTTACAGCAGAAAGAGCATTCTTCACAGAACCTGTAATCTTAGATGTAGATGCAATGGTTGGAGCAGGAGTTGCTGTTACAGCACTCAAATCCTGTGGGAACCATACCAACATCTCTCCACGACCACGGTGTGCCCATGCATAGTAAGGAATCAAAGTCAACTCCTTAACCTCGGTCTGCAAATTACCCTCCTTATCATAAGCGATTGTCTGACCGGTAGTTTTAATGATATTCATACCATAATCATTACCACCTGCCTGAATATGAGCATCGCTATACTCAACCTGGAATTTAGGTTTCTGGTTCAAAAGAACGTTTCTCACAGAGAATCCTGGGTTATCAGGCCACTCAGCACAATATACAACAGGACCATTCTCAATAGCAACTCTACCCTTATCAGCCTCAACACTCTCGTGAGCACGAACAACTCTTGGAGTCATATCGAAGTGAACAGTAATCTTGTCACCCTTCTTCCAGCTTCTCTGGATTGACATATAACCATTCTCCAACTCAGCGTCAAGAATCTGGCCATTAACTGCTACAGAGTAAGATGGACGCTTCTTGTCAGAATACTTGTAAAGATCACTTGGAACTACCTCGTTCTGAACCCATCCAGGGATACGAACCTTAATTCCATACTTTCCAGATGTCTTAACATCGATATCGATATCTCCATTCCATGGATAGTTGGTTGTCTGAGTCAACTTAACTGTGCGGTTAGGCAACTTAATTGTAGCATCGCCACCTACGAACAGGTTAACATATACATCGTTTCCGTGTGATGCATAGATATATCCAGGCAATGATGGGATGAAACGACATACGTTTGATGGGCAACATGCGCAACCGAACCAAGCTCTACGCTCGTGCTGTCCCATAGACTCCAATGGGTTTGGATAGAAGAATCCGCCACCATCTAATGAGATACCTGAAAGCAATCCATTGTAAAGAGTACGCTCCAATACATCGATATATTTAGACTCTCCGTGCAACAAGAATAGACGGAAGTTCCAATATACATTAGAGATAGCTGCACAAGTCTCGCAATATGCAGTCATATTCGGCAACTGGTAGTTCTTTCCGAATGCCTCACCGCTATTGGTTGATCCAATACCTCCGGTGATATACATCTTCTTACCAACTACATTCTCCCAAATAGTATCAATAGCATCAATATACTTCTTATCACCTGTCAAAGCAGCTACATCAGCAATACCTGTGTACATATATCCTGCACGAACAGCGTGACCTACAGCCTCTTTCTGATCTACAATCATCTCATGAGACTGGCAATACTCCAATGAAGAGCTGATCTGCTCATCAGAATAACGCTTACGGTTGAAGTTCATACGGCGTGGACGGTTGCCATTCTCAGGCATATTCTTCATCATCTCAGCGATTCTCTCCTCAGCCTCCTTCTTCTGTGGCTCAACCTTAGCCATGTTCCAAGAACCATCCTCGTTGATGTACTCCCAAACATTGTCAGGCATTGACATCAAACCGAAATCGTTCTCCCACTTCTGCTGGAGTTTCAAAGTTGAATATCTGCTGTACTCGTTGTCAAGTCTCTTCTCTCCACGGCGGTCGACAAAGAATTTAGCCATATCCAGATACTTCTTGTCTCCTGTGCAAACATACAATTTAGACAAGGCCATCTCTGCAATCTGGTGTCCTGGAACTACAGTCACCTTACCCTCACCATCACCAATCTCGCGGCATACACAATCTGCATAGCGAATAGCAATATCTAGGAAGTTTCGTTTTCCGGTAGCTGTATAGTGAGCAACTGCTCCCTCTACCATGTGCCCCAGGTTATACAACTCATGGCTCAAATCCTCGTCAAAGATCCAGCGCTTGTCACCCATCCAATAATGAGGATTCTGAGGGTTTTGAGTTCTTGCAGTGTTCAAATAACCATCAGGCTCCTGAGCAGAAGCAACGATAACCAATACGCTATCAATATAAGCTTTCAATTTTGGATCATCGTAGGTCTGCAACAAATAACTTGCACCCTCAATTGTCTTATAAACGTCGGTATCGTCGAATGATAATCCACCAACTGTGGCAGTATCACCTGTCTGCAAATATCTTGCAGCATTATCGAAGTTTTTGTAACGTCCGGTCTCTTCACACTTGCTGAAAGCCAATGGAATTGTTACGTTACGGCTCGCCTCCAATCTCTGTGTCCAGAAATTGTCATGAACCTTTACTGAAGTAAATGGTACAGGCGAATAGGGATATCCGCTCTGCGCACTAACGCTCACTGCAAAGAAAAGCGAAAGAGCTGCCATTAAAAATTTTTTCATAATGTTCTGTTTATGTTGTTTTTACTTGTTTAATCGTTATTCCAGTCCGGAGTCTCATGGCCCAATAGGTGACGAACAAAGAAGTCACGACGTTTGCGCTCTCCGTATGTTCCTCCCATAGTGTGACGTTCATTTGGCAACATAAGGAACTCAAACTCCTTCTTAGCCTTAATCAACTCATTCACAACCTGAAGTGTTGTTGCCGGATCAACATTGTTGTCCAACTCACCCAAAATCAACATCAATTTACCCTGCAACAAGTGAGCATTCTCCATATTTGAATTCTCGGCATACTCAGGTCCAATTGGATAACCCATCCATTGCTCATTCCACCACATCTTATCCATACGGTTATCGTGGCATCCGCAAGCAGCAACGCCTACCTTATAGAACTCCGGGTGGAACAACAATGCACCCATTGCATTCTGACCTCCTGCTGAACATCCGAAGATTCCTACTCTGTCAATATCCATATATGGATACTTCTCAGCAGCAGCCTTCATCCATGCAATTCTGTCAGGGAAACCTGCATCTTTAATATTCTTCCAGCATACATCGTGGAATGCTTTTGAACGGTTATATGTTCCCATTCCGTCGATCGCAACTACAATAAATCCAAGCTCTACTAAGTTAGAGTAGTAGAATGGAGCAATTGAGAAATCCTTTGGAACATGGTTATCGTGTGGTCCGGCATAGATATACTCAATGATTGGGTATTTCTTGTTTGGATCAAAGTTTGCAGGACGAACAATTGTTCCCCAAATATCGGTTACACCATCACGGCCCTTAGCGCAGAAATTCTCAGGCATCTGCCATCCCATCTCCAGTGCTTTTGAAACATCACCCTTCTCCAACTCTGCAATAAGCTTTCCTGTCTTTCCGCAACGAATTGCAAATACAGGAGGACAGTCAGGTCTTGAATAGAAGTCTGTCAAATAGCTCTTATCGTGATTGAATACTACCTTGTGATTTCCATTGTCAGGAGTCAAACATACCAACTCGCGCTTATCGATGTTCAACTTATATACCTTCTCAAGATATGGATCCTCGCCCGCATCCTTTCCAACAATTGTCAAATATGCCACACGAGCCTCATCATCAACCGAGATTACATCTTTTACAACGAACTCTCCCTTTGTCAACTGACGTTTTACCGCACACTTCTCAACATCATACAGATAAAGGTGTTTCCAGCCGTCACGCTCAGAGATCCAAAGCATCTCTTTATCGTTCAAGAAGTGGCTGTATACCATATTATAATATATAAAGGTATTGCTCTGCTCATCTACCAATGGCTTGCAATCACCGGTATTTCCATCAACCTTATATACTACATAGCGTTGGTGTCCTCGTTTATTGTAGCTGAATGTAAAGTAACTTCCATCCTTGCTCCAACGGGCTCCTCCAATATTGTACTGCATCTGAGGCTCATCAAACTTAACCTCTATCTTCTTCATACCATCAATTGTGAAGAGTGCCACATATCTGATATCCAAAGCATCGCCCGGTTTTCTGTAGTCATAAGTCTCAATCTTTGGTTGCAACTGATCGCTTGGAGATGACTGAACCATTGTCAACTGACGTGTCCACGCCGGGAAGAAACGGTTAGCAACAAACTTCTTTGAGTCCGGAGACCACTGCACCCATGGCTGATAGTACTCTCCAGGATTACCATCAAAACTCATCTGAGTCTCCTTTTTGGTCTCTACCTCGCGCACCCAAACATTGTTATCACGAACAAATGCAACGTATTTTCCATCAGGTGAAGGAATTCCCTCAGCTCTTTCATTACCGCGTCGAACAGATCCCCAATATCCACCTGCATTACCCGGTCCTCGACGTCCCTCGAATGCCTTTTCCCCGGTAATCTTATTGCTCTTGGCATCCCAGGTATATTGTTTGTCACCTACGACAAAAGTATAGGTAGTCTCATTCTCGGCAGTAATATCACGGAATGGCCATGCTCCTACTTTCACCTCTTTGCCTGTCTTTGCTGACAACTCTCTTGCCATTGCATTTTTGTCAAATGCACTCTTTTTTTCACCGGTTTCACCATTCACCACATAGAACTCAGTTCCTGTGGGAGTATTTACAGAGTAGATAAAAGAGTTTGAATTGGCAATTGCACGCGAATTTATGTTACCATAAAAATAGCCTGCACCATACTTTCTTGCGAACTCATCAACGGCCTTATATTTAGCCTTATAGTCCTGAGCCTGAGCTGACAGCACCACTGCAAGTGCCATCAAAACACTCAATAATTTTTTCATAGGTTTTAGTTTTTTTATTATAATTTGTTGTTCTTATTTTGCACTTTTATTCAAGGAACTAAGGTAGTAAAAATTATTTAACGTACCAAAAATATCTAGAAATATTGTACAATTTTCACAATAAAATTATGGTCTGAGGGAAAACCAACAAAAAATGATTATCTTTACACTTTGATATGTGATTCGAACATTGATTATAAGTAACAACAAAAACAAAATAAAACAGACAAAACTATGTTTAAAAAAGAGACCTACATTCAGCGCAGAGCTGAGTTGAAAAAGAGAGTTCAGAGCGGTGTTTTGCTCTTCTTAGGAAATGACGAGGTTGGAATGAACTATGCTGACAACGGCTATACATTCCGTCAGGATTCAACCTTCCTGTACTATTTTGGTTCAGATTATGCAGGATTGTCCGCTATCATTGACATCGACAATGACAAGGAGATTATTTTCGAGAACGACTTGACCATCGATGACATTGTATGGATGGGAACTCAGCCTACAGCAAAAGAGAAGGCTGCATTGGTTGGTATCAACGAGACTCTTCCTGTCGCAGAGTTGAAGAAATATCTGGACAAGGCCTCTGCTAAGGGACAGAAGATTCACTATCTTCCTCCATATCGCGGAGAGCACTACGTAAAACTTCTTCACCTTTTGGGAATTGCACCCGAGGCACAGAAAGACGGAGTATCTGTTGAGTTTATCGTGGCTGTTGCAGATATGCGTAACCACAAAACCGCAGAGGAGATTATCGAGCTTGAAAAGGCTGTTGATATCTCAGCAGATATGCATATTGCTGCAATGAAGATGGCACGTCCGGGCTTGAAGGAGTACGAAGTTGCAGCAAAGATTGTCGAGGTTGCCCAATCACAGGGCGGAGATTTGTCTTTCCCTATTATTGCTACCATTAACGGACAGACCCTTCACAACCACTATCATGGAAACACCATGCAGGCAGGTCAGTTGCTTTTGATCGATGCAGGCGCCGAGGTTACATCATCACACTACTGCGGAGATTTGTCATCTACATGCCCTGTTTCTGAGCGTTTCACAGATCAGCAACGCATGATTATGGATATTCAGGTACGCGCTCACAGAGCAGCTGTATCTATTCTGAAACCAGGCATTAACTTTAGAGATGCTCACGTTGCTGCATGTACATCTATCGCAAATGATATGAAGGCTTTGGGATTGATGAAGGGTGATATTGACACAGCTGTTGCCGAGGGTGCACACGCACTGTTTATGCCTTGCGGCTTGGGTCACATGATGGGACTTGACGTGCACGACATGGAGAACCTTGGCGAGGTTTACGTTGGTTATGGAGGAAAACCAAAGAGCACTGTATTCGGATACAAATCACTGCGTTTGGGTCGCGAGATGGAGCCTGGCTTCGTATTCACAGTTGAGCCGGGAGTATATTTCATCCCTGAGTTGATTGACTTGTGGAAGAGCGAGAAGAGATTTGCCGAGTATCTGAACTTCGATGAAATCGAGAAGTTCAAGAACTTCAGCGGATTGAGAAACGAGGAGGATTACCTGATTACCGAGGAGGGTTGCCGTCGTTTGGGTAAATATGTTCCAATGACCCCGGACGAGATTGAGGCGCTTAAAGCTCAATAAAAATAGTAAGATAATTTCTTAGCTTGAGTGCTGCGGAGAATTCCGGCGGCACTCAGTTTTTTTATAGTCAACGAATCATTGTCACGTAGCTCCCTTTTATACTCAAAAATCAAAACAAGAGTCTCATAATCAAGATATGGATGGCGGATGAGATTCTTAAACGTGTAATCACCGATATGACGTTTGACAATGAGCGAGGTATCAACACTTAAATATCTGCTCATTGAATCAAGATTGAAATAGGTAAGGTTTAATTCACGTAATTGCCTTATATCAAAGTAACCTCCCAACCTGTTACGATAATCTATTATCCTTGAGGCATAATATCCACCTATTCCCCTTAGAGATATTAAATCAACACTATCCGCCCTATTCAACTCAAGAATACGGGGAATCTCTGCCTTGCGTACTCTTACAGGTCTGATTTTAGAATGTCTGCGCTCAAAAATAGTTGGCGGATTGAAAAGGGAGTCATCGAGGTCATAATCCCCTCTGTAAAGAGTATCAACAACTGCGACATCAAGAGTATAATTATTATCAAAATTATTACCTTGGATAAAACTTAAAAGCAAAGGAGTCAGAAGCAGAACTACAACTCCAATCAAAAGATAGTATATACCGACAATCTGTTCACGAGTAAATAACATGGCACTTTTTTTGCCAAAATTACATAATATATTTATTATTTACTCTTTTTTCTCTTGAAAAATGAGGTATATTTACGCAACAACTCCTTAAATGTATCAAACTGTTCTTGATATGATAAACCAATTCCCTGAATAGTCTCGGTGCTATAGTAAAGTATCTTCTCGTCAGTATGGGAATAGGCCTTCAGATGCAGAGTGCCCTGCTTATTCAACTTGACATCTACATCAAAATCACCTGCCAAAGGCTCTGTATTATTCTCAGCTACATGCGAATTATTCATATTCACATTTCCATTTGCCGAAATAGTCATCCTATCGTTAAATAACTGAGTACTAAGAGCTAACTCAAGTTCATCAGATGTAATTTCATCTCCCATCCTATATGTTACTCCAACATCAAAGCTATTAGAGAATTTGGATATCCATTTTGATAATTTTGTACTTACAAGCTCCGTCAGAGTGGTAATTCCAGCTGCTCCGGCCTGGTTCGCCAGGGAACTTGATGCAATATAATCGGGCATTGTAAATTTATTCATAACCATCAATGAGAAAACCTGCTTATTAATCTCATCCTGAGTAGCAAACAGATTACGTATATAACTCTTTGTCTGATTGTCCAGCGTAGGAAAATCAATATCTAATCCAATGACAGGATTAGTCAGACGATCGGTCAAAGTCAACTTACACTGTACAGGTATTTTACGACGAATCTCCGAGTTGTCATTCTGATCGTAGCTACCGGTTGCAGCATAAAGTTCATAGAGCGATGTCCTGAGGTTGTACTCTGCACTTAAATTCAATGTAGCATCGTATGGCGTTCCATTCCATACAATAGTTCCACCGGGTTCAAGAAGAAATTTTTTATTCCAGATACCACCAAGAGTAAAGAGATAATCACCCTCCTCTACCTGATACTCTCCCGACATTCCGATGTTATCATTATTATCTATCGTAAATTTCAGGTTTCCAGCTCCGGAGCAGGTCAAGACATCTCCAATGGCCGGATCAAAAATCAGTTGAACCTCCAGATAGTCATTCACTTCGACATTTGCATCAAGATTCAAGCCTTCAAAGGTTGCATCAACATCTTCAACAAAATCCACACTCTCTTCAGGGGATACAAAGGTCAGAATATTGGCTCCATCTGTCAAACTTGAAGTCAAAGGCAGATAAAGGACAGAAGGACCTGCAGTACGACAATCAAGTGCCAGATTTATCTCTCCATTCAGGTTATCAGCATGAGCATATCCTCCCACACACAACTTGCCGTAGAAACTATCATTGTATGAAGAGTTGGTATTCATTAATGTAAAAGCATCTATCTGGCAACCCACATCATACACATTATCAAAGAGTTGATAATATCCATTGATGGTTGCATTGTGCATATTTACATCATGCAAAACAAAATCCTCAAATAGTACCTTACTACCTTCAATCTTTATATTATCATTAATCATAAACGAGGTATTCAATGTATTGATTGCCATTTGTACAGAATCAAGATATATGGCACCAAAGATTTGAGGATTATCCAACGTGCCTACACACATAACCTCGCCCGATATTCCTCCGGAACTACCCGTTATATACTCACCAAAGTAATCATTCAACTTATTGATTCTTATGGTTTGTAACTGTACCTCCATATTCAACGAGTCTGACTCCGGCTTATAGGTTGCATATAGAGAGAAGGGGATTTTTCTGTCATACTGATTCTCTCCTCTAAGAATAAGTTGCTGTCCCTCTGCGTCCCACAATGAATTGACACTCAAAGTTCCGAGTGTATCACGACCTATACCCCAATCATCAAGCTGCAACCCTATCTCAAAATATCTGTTATCGGTAAAATTCGATATCTCACATAGCCCAGAGAGATTACCAAATGGCAACATCCGTTTCTCGCCGGGAAGAAACATTGATAAACGCCGGAGTGAGATTTCGTTTACGTCTATGGATAATCGCTTACTTTCGCTCTCAGACAACTCTCCATCCAGCCTGATATGAGACTCCCCTTTAGTCAGATTGAAGTTATTGATATTCAGCGTTTTGTTATACAGAGATACTTTAGACGATGCTACGTTCCACACACTATCCTCGAACACCATAACACCATCATAGAGTTGCATATCCGATGCCAACAACCCATCTCTACGGGCGAAATCCAAATCAAACCTCAAATCTCCGGTATAACTCTTCTCGCCCCAATTTCCCCAGAAGATTCGGTTGCTTACTCTGTCTTCGGTCAGATTGGATATATTTCTGAAATTATACATAGAGACAAGGGTATCATACCTGATACTCTCGGCATCAAGTCTGAGAGTCAGTGAATCTGCACATCCGGCAAGAAGCATATCGCACGCCTTAGCCTGAATATCCCCCCATCTCAAAGAGTCTGAGACTATCTTTAATGCAAGAGAATCACGATTCGTAAAGTCGGCACGAATCATTGTATTGTTCTCAATGTAACATTCAGGGTTCAGGAGTTGCACAATCGAATCAATATGCATACCCAAAAGATAGGCACGAAAATCAAACTCATTAAAAATTGCTCCTGCATTTCTGCGTTTACTACTCTCCAACCCAGGCAGTAGCGATGGTAAATATTGAGCTGCAAAATTATTCCACAAATTTCGCTCGTAAATATCATTGAGGCGTCCTTCTACATACAGAGAGATAGGACGGGAATTTACAATAATCTCCTGACGCTCACCATTAGACTGCATCTCCGCCAGAAGTGTATCTATACAGATCTCTCCCCGGCTATTCTGATAGTCTAAATCAGAGATATAGAGTCGATTGTACTTCTCTTTACCCGTACCCGCTGATAAATACTTGACACCAACCCCTACACTCTCAACGGAATCGGCTATAGAGTAACCGAAACGCTGCAGACTATCAATATACAATGACGCCGTAGCCGAGGTAAAATCAAATGTCAGTTGCGAGGCATTATATTCACTTTCGATTGTCATGACAATATCGGCATAGACTCCATTATCATCAGTCTGGGCAATAATGTGATTTACATTATTATCAAGCATGATATATGCCGAAAGATTCTCTAATCTATCATCTCCAAGCTCTACATACGGCCACTCCGTCTGCACTCCTGTATAGATATTCAGACTGTCCCTGGCTCCTGAGAAATCTCCATACACTGAGGCCTCGCCCAAATCATCGAATCCAGTCAACACCCCCATATCTATCTGGCTCATTGCAAACTCGCCCCAGAAATCATTAATCTCGATTTCATTCATCATACTGCGCCCCATAGACATTGAGATATCGCCCTTAAAACCATTTGTATTTGTTCTTGCGCTCAAATCAAACTCTGCAAAAGTTCCGTCAAAATTCAGATAATCTCCACGAATCATTTTAAAGTTCTTCACAGGTTCTGGAACAGGTATTTTGGTCTTAAACCATGGCAGATATATTGTTGACAACTCGTAGGGAGAGAAGTAACCGTTTCGTATATCTATGTCGAATATCGTATTTGAAACATCCGGCAGTCCTACCGTTTTAAATTTTCCCTGGAAACGGGTATCTTCATCTATACCCAAACGCAGATCCTCGCCCTCCAGCTCTGCAATGGTATTCTTAACCACTCCACTAACGTGTACAGTATTTTCAATTCCACGCAAAATGCCATTAAAATAGGCGATGTCACGAAAATTCACATACGATGGTTCCTCAATAACATAACGCTGATTGATCTTTTTGCAATAATCACTCCATGCTTTGGTATCTGCCTCCCATGCAAACGAGATCTCCTTCAGATACAACTCACTCTCTTTAAAGGCAAAACGTATATTATCCAACCACACATGCTCGGTTGCAAAATTGATATTAGCGGAACCATTCCGGAATTGGATACCACTCTTCTCAACAAAATTGAAATTATCGATGGTAAAATTAGTGGTATCGCCAAAATGTATGTTACTTAACTCAACACTCCAATTCAGGCAATCTATATCTGTCCAGTTAATGCCATAATCACGCGCAGTATACAGACTATTGATATATTGAAAACGTGAATTGATAACATAGACTCTTTCCAGATCCACAAACCAACGCTTAACCTGCTCTCCACTAGCTATATCAGCAAGTTTAAGAGTATCTACCACCTTTGGCCCGCCTCGCAGACTATCAATCAATCTGGCAATATTGGTTCTGCTTGTGGCCGTAGTATCAGCATCTCTCCACACAACGAAATGGGCACTATCGAAACGAACCTCCGAAATCCGCAAATCCCGTTCGACAAAATCAACTTTACCAATTTTCAACTGTAAGTTACGTGAATACAAAAGAGTGTCTTTCTTGAAATCTTTTACCAGCAGATCTTTAATATTCAGCGATTTAATTGGCACAAATTCGACCTCGCCAACAGAGATATCCACACCCTTTCCAAGATAGAGAAACGAGGTTACAAGATTTACCAACTGCGTCTGTACAAACGGAACATGTAAAAGCCCGTATGTCGCTGTCAACAACAGCGCCACACCTACCAATATGCCCCAGAATATGTTTATAAAACGCTTCACCCTGAAATAACTCCTCCTTATTATTCTTGCACTACTACTCCTTTACCTTGCAAAAGTAGTGTTTTCAAATGATTTTTTCTAATTTTGCACCAAATTACAAGATATGAGTACAATCATTTTAGGTATAGAGTCTTCGTGCGACGACACCTCTGCATCAATTCTGGTAGATGGTGTAGTTATGAGTAACGTAATTGCAAGTCAAAAGGTTCATGAAGCATACGGCGGAGTTGTTCCCGAGTTAGCAAGTCGTGCTCATCAACAAAACATTGTCCCGGTTGTAGATCAGGCCATTAAACAGGCAGGAATCAATGCCAATGATATCAATGCTGTAGCATTTACCCGAGGCCCTGGATTAATGGGCTCGCTACTGGTGGGAGTATCGTTTGCAAAGGGGTTTGCCATGGCACATAAAATACCTATGGTAGAGGTAAATCATCTACAGGCACATATCTTGGCGAACTTCATAAAAGAGCCGGGAGTTGAGAGCAAACACCCCACATTTCCTTTCCTGACCCTGCTTGTATCAGGTGGAAACTCGCAACTTGTAGTCGTACATGATTACTTGAAGATGGAGATGATTGGTCAAACTATTGATGATGCCGCGGGCGAGGCCTTTGACAAATGTGCCAAAGTGATGGGCTTACCTTACCCCGGAGGCCCGGTAATTGACAAATTGGCCAAAGAGGGTACTCCACGTTTTCAATTCAACAAACCTACAATTCCCGGATTGGACTATAGTTTCAGTGGTCTGAAAACAAGTTTTCTGTACTTCCTTCGTGACCAGCTTGCTCTGAACCCCAACTTTATAGAGGAGAACAAGTGTGACCTGTGTGCCTCATTACAGGATACGGTTGTTGATATCTTAATGAACAAACTGAAGAAGGCCGCCAAACTTACCGGCATTAAACAGATTGCAATTGGAGGTGGAGTATCAGCCAATAGCGCACTTCAGGCGGCAGTACGCAAAGAGGCACAAAAACGTGGATGGGATGTCTTTATCCCACGCATCGGCTTCTCAATTGACAACGCAGGGATGGTTGCTGTAGCCGGCTACTACAAATACCTTGCAAAGGAGTATATTGGTCTTGATGCAGCCCCATTTGTCCGAACCGTAATATAATCTCATAGCAAATGAATTAAAAAGAAAACAGCAAAAGCCCGGAACTTGAAGTGCCTCCAAAAAGTCTTTTATCAAAACTTTTGGAGGCACTACAAGTCTGCTATATCAGAAAATCTCTTTTTGAGTTTGATAGAAGTTATCCTGCATTAATTACCAATCAGACCATCTCTACGGAGAAGTGCATCTATTGAGGGGGCAGAACCTCTGAAACGCTCATACAAAGTCATTGCATGCTCTGTACCACCTCGCTCAAGAACATTGCGACGGAACGACTCTGCAACATCACGATTAAATATACCCCTCTCAACAAAGAGAGAAAAGGCATCTGCATCAAGAACCTCTGCCCATTTATAACTATAATATCCGGCAGCATATCCTCCCGCAAATATGTGACTGAAATCGGTACAGAAACATGTTCCACTCACATCCGGCATAAGCGATGTCGAAGCCATTGCCTGCTGCTCAAAATCTGAAACATCGCCCACAAAGCTCTCGGTTAAAGAGTGCCATGCCATATCCACTATACCAAAACTCAACTGTCTGTCACATTGATAACCACTCTGAAAATGAGCCGAACGCTTAATTCTCTCTATCAACTCTCCCGGCAACTTCTCTCCGGTCTGGTAGTGCTTTGCCCAACTATCAAGCCACTCACTCTGAAATGCCCAATTCTCCATCAGTTGCGATGGAAGCTCAACAAAATCGCGCATCACGTTAGTTCCAGCCAAAGAGCCGTATCTGCACTTCGAAAAGATTCCATGCAAAGCATGACCAAACTCATGTAAGAAGGTTGTAACCTCGCCAAAAGTCAACAACGATGGCTTATCGACTATGGGTTTTGTAAAATTCATTACCAACGATACCACAGGACGTACATCAAACCCATCCTTTACTCGCTGGCCTCTATACTCCGTCATCCAAGCTCCTCCGTCCTTATTGGAACGTGGGAAGAAATCGGTATATAGAACTGCTAAAAATGAGCCATCGGCATCAAACACGTCAAATACCTTTACATCCTCGTGATACTTAGGCATATCCGAACGCTCAACAAACGTTACTCCATATAGTTTTGTTGCCAGTCCAAACACTCCGTCTATCACTCCCGACAACTCAAAATAGGGTCGCAACATCTCATCATCCAGGTTATATCTGGCAACTTTTAATTTATTCGAATAGTATGCCCAATCCCACTTCTGAAGCTCATCTGTAAAGCCTAAACTCTGTGCAAAAGATATAACCTCGTCTCTGTCACGAAGAGCTGCCGGGTGACTTGCATTCAGTAACTCATCAAGAAAAGCATTCACCTTTTCCGGAGTCTCGGCCATTCGGCGCTCCAAGGCATATTGGGCATAATTATCATAGCCCAACAATTTGGCTCTCTCCAGACGAAGCGATACAATCTCGGAAATTAATGTACGATTATCGTGTTCATCACCATGAAAACAGATCGATCCTCTGGCTCTGAACATCTTTTCACGCAACTCCCTGTTATCGGCATACTTCATAAATGGCATATAGCTTGGAGCATGAAGGGTAAACACCCATCCGTCAACTCCACGCTCCTTCGCTTCATCAGCAGCAGCCTGAACAACTCCATCAGGCAATCCCGACAACTGCGATTCATCGGTTATATGCATATTGAAAGCATTGGTATCGGCCAGACTGTTCTCAGAGAATTGCAATGACAAAATAGAGAGACGCTCACTTATCTCCTGAAACCTTTTACGATTCTCACCCTTCAAATCTGAACCTCCACGAACAAACATACTCCATGTATTGTCAAGCAGTTTTGTCTGCTCCAAATCCAACTCTTCAGCGCCCTCTTTAACTCTTTTGACACGTTCGAAAAGTTTATCATTCATCGATACATACATCGAGAATCTCGACAACTCCGGAGAAATCTGTTGAGCAATTTTCTGCATCTCAGGCGAGGTACATGCTGAATTCAGATTAAAAAATATTGTAGATACAGTATCCAGCAACTCTCCGGCACATTCAAGAGCCTCAATTGTGTTCATGAACGAGGGCTCATCGCTACACTCCGTAATTCTGTCAACGTCACTATATGCCTGCTTCAATGCAATATCAAAGGCCTCAACAAAATGGATACTCTCAATTCTATCAAATGGCGGTACACCCCTTGGAGCGGTAAATGGCTCAAGAAGCGGATTACTCTTCACTCTCTCCATTACTCTTTACATCTGCTTTTGGTAATACTTTATTTAATACGCAATATCCAACTATTCCGGATATAATTGAACCGCAAATTATACCAAATTTCGCTTGATTCAAAATATCTGCACTATAATTTCCGTAAGATAGGTTTGCAATAAAGAGGGATACCGTAAAACCGATACCTCCAAGCATCGAGAGTCCCAGAAGATTTTTCAGATTCATTCCCTTAGGCATATTTATCCATCCGCTCTTAATTGATATCCATGTGAATGTAAATATTCCTATGGTTTTTCCAAAACACAATGCAATGGCAATCACCAATGATACCCCAAGCATTGCATTAACAGATAAACCTCCAAGAGTAACACCGGCATTTGCAAATGCGAAAATGGGCATTACCACCATATTGATAATCGGTTGCAAAGCTTTATCAATTCGCTGTAGCGGACTAATTACATGATCGGCAGTTCTTTCCAATTCAACAAGCAACTTCACTTCTGAACGAGTAAGCATCTCAACCGGGATATGAGAATGTTTATTTTCAGGAAAATTCTGAAGTATGGTTTTAACCTTATCAACAACTTTTGCAACATCTTCACGATGGTGAGCAGGAATCATAAAAGCAACAATAACCCCTGCGATAGTTGCATGAACTCCCCAATGAACAAAAAAATACCACGTTAAAAATCCGCAAAAAATATAAAATAACCAGTTGTAAATTCTGAGTCTACCACCCGCATAGAGCAACGTTAATGGTATCAATGCAAGCAGAAAGTAATTCCATTCCAAGCCGGAACTATAACAGGTGGCAATCACCAATATTCCTCCAATATCATCTGCTACAGCCAATGTCGCAAGGAATATCTTCAGACTTTTAGGAACCCTACTCCCCAGTAGAGATAATACACCCAATGAGAAGGCAATATCAGTTGCCATAGGAATTGCACAACCTCGGGTTATATATTCTGGATCCGATGGGGCTAAAGCAAAGAATATCATTACAGGAATCAACATTCCTCCTACAGCAGCGATTATAGGTAACATCGCTTTTTTTAATGAATGAAGCTCACCTACTAAAATTTCTCGTTTAATTTCAAGTCCGACAGAAAAAAAGAAGATGGTCATCAATCCATCATTTATAAAATCCAAAAATGTCATTGGACCATGGTGAGATTCCAAAAGGTTATAATCTCCAACCACCAACATTAGAGGCTTAGAGAGCAGCTCATCATACCACCCCTTCAATGGAGAATTTGCTATCAGCAATGTAATAAAGGCAACTACAAGCAATATTATACCACCATTGACTCTCTCCTGCTTATACTCCCATTCTGTTGAAAGGACATCCCACTTATATGAGATTCTGTCCAAAAACTTTTCAAACTTAACATTAGCCATATCTACATAAAATTATACACCCGCATAATGCGGGTGCCGTTAACAATTACAAAATTATAAAATATTAAAGCAGGCTATCCTCGTCTGCAGAAAAATTTTCACGAGTTAACTCAATGGAAACGACTGCATTAATCAGACTTTCATTCCATAACTTCGCAACTTTCAAATAGTTATCAGTGAATCCGTATATCATACCATTTTTCGCCTTGCTCTCAAACAGTACTGGTCTTGTTTGACCTATATTTTTCAATGTAAATTCACACATTTTAACATTAGAAATCTCCAACAATCTCTCTACACGTCTATGTTTTTCCTGCTGAGAAACTACATAGGGGATCTCCAACGCTTTTGTTCCGCTTCGCTCGGAATATGGGAAAACATGTAACTTTGATATATCCAGGCTCTTTACAAATTCAAGACTCTTCTCGAAGAGCTCATCGGTCTCACCACGCATTCCTGCAATTATATCTACCCCTATAAAGGCAAATGGAAGGTATTTTCGAATTGTGGCAATCTTCTCTGCAAAAAGAGCCGTATCATAACGTCGGCGCATCAGCTTTAACACCTCATCACTTCCCGCTTGAAGCGGCACATGAAAATGTGGCATAAAGTGGCGCGAGGTTGCAATAAAACGGATTATCTCATCAGTAAGGAGATTTGGTTCTATTGAAGAGATTCTATATCGCTCAATATCATCACGACTGTCAAGCACTCTCATCAACTCTATCAAAGATTCACCGTTCGTCACTCCAAACTCGCCCGTATTGACTCCGGTAAGTATAATCTCTTTTACTCCATTGGCTGCAAGTTTCTCAACATCTGCAACAACGCTCTCTATAGTTCCGCTCCTGCTTATGCCTCGTGCATAAGGAATTGTACAGTAACTGCAGAAATAGTTGCAACCATCCTGTATCTTCAGGAATGAACGTGTTCTATCGCCAAAAGAGTAAGCTCCATCAAAACCTTTCACAGTAAAAATATCACATCCATGAGACTCCCGTTCAGGCAATTTTAACTCTAATAACTTCTCACACAAGTGCATCTTCTCCTTAGCGCCAACTACACACACAACACCATCCATTGCCATCAACTCCTCGCTCCGAAGCTGGGCATAACATCCTACAACAGCGATATGTGCCAACGGAGCTTTTTTATGCAGATGACGAATCATTTGGCGGGCCTTCTTCTCGGCCATATCGGTAACACTGCACGTATTTACCACTATCAAATCTGCCTCTGATGCACTATCCATGCTCAGTGCTCCACACTCCTCCAAAGATCTTCTCAATGACGAAGTTTCCGAGAAATTCAACTTGCAACCAAGCGTTTCATAAGCTACTTTGCACCCTTTTAGCTCCATTATTGTTCCAATTTACTAAGAATATTATTTTGCGGGGGCAAATGTAACTACTTTTGTGTATCTTTGCAAAACTATGAAGTACTATGTAATAGCGGGCGAGGCCTCAGGAGACCTCCACGCATCTAATCTTATTAAGGCATTAGCTGTTCAGGATAGTGCAGCAGAATTCAGAGGCTGGGGTGGCGATTTAATGCAACAGGCAGGTTGTACAATTGTTCGTCACTACAAAGAGAGTGCCATCATGGGGTTCTTCACCGTACTCACACATCTGAATGTTATCAAGCGAAACATTGAACACTGTTGCAGAGATTTGAAAGAGTGGAATCCCGATGTAGTAATCCTTGTTGATTACGGAGGTTTTAATATGCGCATTGCAAAGTACACAAAGAGTGTCGGAATCAAGACCTTCTACTACATATCTCCCAAGATATGGGCATGGAATACCGGACGTGTCGAGAAGATAAAAAAGAGTGTCGATGCAATGTTCGCAATCTTCCCGTTTGAGGTAGATTTTTACAAGGAACGAGGCTACAATAAAGTATTCTATGCGGGAAACCCGCTGACCGATGCCATTGCAAACCGTCCTGAGCCACAACTCACATTCGATGAGTTTATAAAACGTCACAATCTGCCCAATAAACCAATCGTTGCATTAGTGGCAGGAAGCAGAAAACAGGAGTTAAAGAATATGTTGCCCAAGATGTTGGAAATGATTCCATATTTTCCTGATTATCAATTCATAATAGCAGGAGCTCCAAGTATGAGCACTGAGGATTATAAACCATATCTCAAAGGCATTGAACTCCCTATAATCTTTGGCGAGACCTACCAGATTATCTCTCAAAGCCGTGGTGCATTGGTTACATCGGGTACTGCGACACTTGAAACAGCACTTCTACATACTCCGCAAGTTGTATGTTATGCCGGCGAGGGAGGAGCGTTTTACTATGCTCTGTTCAAACTATTTGTGAAGGTAAAATATATATCACTTGTCAATCTGATAATGAACCGCGAGAGTGTTGTAGAACTACTAATGCATAAACTGAACAAAAAGAACCTTCTGCGTGAAACCGGAAAGATTCTTGAAGATGGCACATTCAGAACCAAACAACTTGCAGATTATCAAGAATTAACAGACAAAGTAGGAGCTCCTGATGCCTCATCACGCTTTGCTACTCTGATGATTCAGGAACTCACCGGAACAAAATAGGAAAATAGCATAATTTTCACTACCTTTGCGGCGCTAAAAATGGGGTTACAACAGTACACCTCACAATGCTTGTGTAACAAACTTAAACAGATACTAATGGGATATATTGAGGAGATTGAGAGACGAAGAACGTTTGGAATTATCAGCCACCCGGATGCCGGTAAAACTACTTTGACCGAGAAGTTACTTCTTTTCGGAGGAGCTATACACGTTGCCGGAGCCGTAAAGTCAAACAAGATTAAGAAGAGTGCAACCTCTGACTTTATGGAGATTGAGCGCCAGCGCGGAATCTCGGTAGCGACATCGGTAATGGGATTTGAATACAATGGTATTAAGATCAACATTCTTGACACTCCCGGTCACCAGGATTTTGCCGAGGATACATTCCGTACACTTACAGCCTGCGACAGCGTAATCATTGTTATTGATGCGGCTAAAGGAGTTGAGACACAGACCCGCAAACTAATGCAGGTGTGTCGTATGCGCAAAACACCCGTTATTGTCTTCGTAAACAAGATGGATCGTCCAGTTCAGGATCCATTCGACGTACTTGACGAAGTTGAAAAGGAGCTGATGATTGGAGTCAACCCTCTTACATGGCCCATTGGAAGCGGAGATACGTTCAAGGGTATCTACAATATACACAAACAGAATTTAGCACTATACCAGCCAAGCATACAGACCATCACCCCGGCTATTGAGCTTGATGTTGAGTCTGAGGAGTTGAATGAGAAGATTGGCGACAGAGCTGCCAATAAACTTCGCGAGGATTTGGAGTTGGTACGAGAGGTTTATCCTAACCTGAATCGCGAAGAGTACCTTGCGGCAAAGGTTGCTCCGGTATTTTTCGGTTCTGCATTGAACAATTTTGGAATCAGAGAGTTGCTTGATTGCTTCCTTGAACTTGCTCCATCGCCACTTCCACGCGAAACTGAACAGAGAGTTGTTCAGCCAGAGGAGCCGAAATTCACAGGTTTCGTATTCAAAATCCATGCAAATATGGATCCAAACCATCGTGACAGAATTGCTTTCGTAAAGATCTGTTCAGGTACATTTATGAGAAACACCAACTATCTGCACGTCAGAAGCGGAAAAAACATGAAATTTTCAAGTCCTACCGCCTTCATGGCCAGCAAGAAAGATGTCATTGACGAGGCCTATCCGGGCGATATCATAGGTCTTCACGACACCGGTTCGTTTAAAATCGGAGATACTCTGACCGAGGGAGAGAAGTTGCAATTCAAGGGAATTCCAAGTTTCTCGCCCGAGCAGTTCAAATATATTGAAAATGCAGACCCAATGAAGGCGAAACAGCTTGCCAAAGGAATTGAACAACTTATGGACGAGGGCGTTGCCCAGATGTTCGTAAATCAGTTCAACAACAGAAAAATTATCGGAACTGTCGGACAGCTGCAGTTCGAGGTTATCGAGTTCCGCCTGCTTCATGAATATGGAGCAAAGTGTCGTTGGGAGGAGATGAGCCTATACAAAGCGTGTTGGATTGAATCGGACGATGATAAAGCCTTAGAGGAGTTTAAGAAGCATAAGGCTCAATATATGGCTAAAGATAAAGATGGACGCGATGTATTCCTGGCTGATTCATCATATATTCTGCAAATGGCCCAGGACAACTATCCTAAAGTAAGATTCCACTTTACATCGGAGTTCTAAAAGCTACTTAATTTTTTGCTTTTTTCTTAAACCATGGAGTTTAAACTGGCTTCACAATACAAACCTACAGGCGACCAGCCCGAGGCTATCGATGCTCTTGCAAAGGGCATCGATGATGGTATTGAGAGTCAGGTTCTTTTGGGTGTTACAGGCTCAGGAAAGACCTTTACTGCAGCTAATGTCATTGCAAGAACTAACCGCCCCACGCTTGTTCTCAGCCACAACAAAACACTGGCAGCCCAACTCTATAACGAGTTGAAAAACTTCTTTCCGGAAAACGCTGTTGAGTATTTTGTCTCATATTACGACTATTATCAACCTGAGGCATATCTCCCCACTACCGACACCTATATAGAGAAAGACCTCGCCATAAATGATGAAATTGATAAGTTGCGCCTGCGTGCAACGGCAGCCCTTCTATCGGGCAGACGCGACGTAATTGTCGTCTCATCGGTATCATGTCTTTATGGTATGGCTGATCCTCGTGCATTTTCCAGCAACACCATATACATACGGGTTGGTGACAGAATTGTCCGAAACAAATTTCTACGCAGTCTGGTTGATTCTCTATACGTAAGAAACGAGATAGAATTTAAGCGAGGCTGCTTCAGAACCAAGGGCGATGTGGTAGATATCTTCCCTGCGATTGAGTCCTACGACGGAATTGCATACAGAATAGAGTTTTGGGACGATGAGATTGACAGAATAACCTCGTTCGACCCAATAACAGGAGAGTTATTTGACACACAGGAGACTCTTACTATATATCCGACAAACCTTTTTGTAACAAGTAAAGAGAGCGAAAAGAGGGCGCATGAGGAGATTCAGGCAGACCTCTTTGAACACCTTGCCTATATGCGTGAAATTGGCAAGAGATACGAGGCCAAAAGATTAGAGGAGCGTGTAAATTATGACCTTGAAATGATGCGAGAACTGGGTTACTGTCCGGGCATCGAAAACTACTCCCGCTACTTTGATGGCAGAGCCGCCGGAGTACGCCCCTTCTGCCTTCTGGACTATTTCCCTGAGGATTTTCTGCTCATAATTGACGAGAGTCATGTTACTGTCCCCCAGATTAGAGCTATGTATGGAGGAGATCATGCACGCAAAGTAAATCTGGTTGAGTACGGCTTCCGACTTCCTGCAGCCTTTGATAACCGTCCGTTACGCTTCGAAGAGTTTGAAGAGTTGACACATCAAACGCTATACATCAGTGCTACTCCGGCAGATTATGAACTAAATAAGAGTGGAGGAGTTGTCGTTGAACAGGTAATACGTCCTACCGGTATTCCGGACCCTGAAATAACGGTTGTACCATCAAAAAATCAAATAGACCATCTTGTAAACGAGATTCAAATCAGGATTGAAAAAGATGAAAGGGTTCTGGTTACAACCTTGACCAAAAAGATGGCAGAGGAGTTAAGTATCTACTTCGACAATATCGGAATTAGATGTCAGTATATTCACTCCGATATTGAGACTCTGGAACGCGTCAAGATTCTTGAAAATCTTAGAAGTGGCATGATTAGTGTCATTGTGGGAGTGAATCTGTTACGTGAAGGACTGGATTTGCCAGAGGTATCACTGGTTGCCATTCTGGATGCCGATAAAGAGGGATTTTTGCGAGATACACGCTCGCTCACCCAAACAGCAGGACGTGCCGCGCGCCATATTAATGGCAAAGTTATCATGTATGCCGACACCATTACCAGATCTATGCAACAGACCATCGACGCAACCAAACGGCGCAGAAGAAAACAGTTGGCATATAACAAGAAGCACAACATTATTCCAAAACAGATTGTTAAAGATGGAGCATCTGCCTTCTCGAACCAAGAGGGGGTTAAACAATATATTGAGGATTACAACAGCACGAACATCGCTGCCGATCCCGTTATGGGCACAATGTCAAAAGAGGAACTTGCAAAACAGGCCGAGAAGAGCCGTATGGCAATGCTAAAGGCCTCAAAAGAGCAGGATTATTTAGAGGCTGCCCGTTTACGTGATGAGTGGCAAGCCATCCTCAAACGTATTGAGGAGATATAAAGATATATACTAATTATAGTAAAATGAGGGGGTGTCCAACAAATTTGTTAGGCACCCCCCTTAATTTGATAAGCAGTATAACAAGTGCTAAATGTGTCTATGAATATAGATCAATATTACTCTGAAGGAACCTCAACTACAACCTTCATTGGCTCATAATAGTTACCCTCGGCATCAGTCCAGGTTACCCAGATAGCTGCACTTGTAATATTAAATGTCTTATTGTATGTCTGCTCTGTTTCAACTGCATTGATATAGTGGAAGGCTGATGATGTAGTAGTCATAATGTATGTAAGCAACTCCTCACTTGACTTATCATTTGTATAAATATTATTAAAGTGTCCTCCATCAACCTTTGTGCTTGTTGCAGGAGTTACAGTATAAGCAACAGAATAGCTATATCCTGAAGCAACTACACTACTAATATTTACTGTTGGCTTGCTTGCACTCCATCTCTCATCGGTAGCAGGAATAATTGTAGCATTCAATTCCGGAGTATATGTTACCTTCTGCATCTTTGTATAATTGGTACCATCGGTAGCCAAAACATACAGAGTATACTCTACTCCTGTCTTCAAATTGGTAATTGTAAAACAACCGTTCACATCGGCATTATGTGGATAGAATTGTTTACGTGAATACGTTGTATTCAATACCAACTCCTTGGCAATAGCCTCATCACTCTCCCAATTTGCAATCTCGTCGGCTGTAAGATTAAAGTAGTAGTATCTGCTTACCTCTCCTCCGGTAGTTTCAAACTTGAACATTCCTTTGGTTGCAGCATCGAAAGGAGCCACAATTGTCTGCTGTGAAACAGACAAAGTAAAGGTATCGCTGAATGTAACACCAACTGTTTTATGCTCAAACTTACAGATATCTCCATACTTACCGTCTGAATCTACTGCTATTGCAGCCAAAACATATTCGGTATCACTCTCTAAGTCATAAGCAGAAACCATGCTCTCAGAGAAGATTGTATAACCACTATTTAAAAGTGTCATAGCCAATTCGCTATCTGCTGGAAGCTCAGATTTTTTATAGAATTGATAGTATACTGATGCAGCTCCAACATCCGGTTTCAATGTAACCGCTAAAGAAGTCAAAGTAGCCTCACACTCAGATGACTCTGTTACCTTTACTGTTGCACCAGCCTGCAAATCAGTTGATGTAAATTCAAATACATACATATCTGATTCAGAATACTCTGTCTTACCATCCTCAACAGGAATAACCCAGAATGTATAAGTTGTTCCAAAGTCAATATTCGATATATCTGCACATGGGAAGTTCAACAGAGAAGTCTCAATTGTAGGAGCATCATTTTTATATGTGGTCAGAGAGTTCTCAAAACCCATCTTGAACGCATTATTGATCATGCTAAGTTCGCTCTCTGCATCAAAATACTGACTCTCACGAATTGAGCCATAGTATCGGTCAAATCCCAAAAAGTTTATAGCGACCTTAATGTTATTGAATGTAACCTCAGTAGCCTCGGCCTCAACAACAATTTCACTAAAAGTATCGGTTACAAAATCTGAATTCAAATAGTAAACATAATCCCAACCTTCTTGTTTCTCCTCCAACAATGCAGCCCATACAACATACTCTTCTCCAGGAGTCAACTCCTTACCGTACACTGCAACTGCAGATTTTTCAATTATCTGATAAGATGATACAGCATGATATGGAGCCGCCCATCCTGACCAAAGACCATTAGGCAGATATGTCTCATTCAAAGTATTCTTCAAAGTTTCTGCAGAATACTCTGATGCAGGCAAAATACCATAAACGAAGTATTCAACTCCTACATTAGGAACGATAAGTACATTTCCATTTGCAACCTCAACACTATTAAATGCCTCTGTTGTTAATGCGATTTTTGCTACTGCGCTCTTATTTCCTTCGAAGACTCCAATTAGTTTTAGATTTCCTGAAGCTACAGCAGCACCACTCTCAATCGCCTCAACTGTAGGAGCAGTAATTACAAGGTCAATATCTCCGTATAAATCCGGCTCACTAAACTCGATATTCCATCCCATTGGAACCTCTTTGATAAAGTCAATTAACTGACTCTGCCACAAAACCACATTATTCATGGTTGTACCCGCCTCTACATAAAGGCTCTCAACCGATTCTCCCCAATAGCTGAATCCAAATCCAAATGTACCATCAAGAGCAACAGTAAATTTGCTTCCATCAGTCAATGTAAATATTGCCATTACAGGCTCATACTCACCATATTTGTTTAATTCGTATGTAAAATCAACTGCTGCAATATTACATACCGGGGTTGAAGGTGTGCTTGAACCAGGAATCATATCCTCAATAGCGTCAAAAGCTACTCCTGTCTCCAACCACTCATCAGTACCGACTATACGAATATAGATTATACCCTCCTCTACCTTGGTTTCCAACTCAGGAGCCTTATACTCAGAACTTTCAGGCAAAAAATCCTCAATAGCTTCGGCAGCAATTCCGGTTCTTACCCACTCCTCAGTTCCAACAATTCTAACATAAATAATTCCTGCCTCTACCTTGGTCTCCAATGTTGGAATCTCGTTCTCCGGGATATAATCCACGATAGCGCCGGAAGAGACTCCAGCCTCGCTCCACTTACTGGTTCCTGCTATACGAAAATAGACAACCCCATCCTCAATTTTAGACTCCAACTCCGGGGTTATACATTTTTGAACAACTGGAATTACGTTACCATCTTTGTCCGTGATTGGCACAAGCTCTCCACCAGCACCAATTGTTGCCCATACCAACTCACCTTCTTGCTCCATGATGTTCACCAAAGTCGATGGTAGGTTCTCTTGCTCATACCCTGCATAAACAACAAAAGATGTTCCATCAGAAAGGGTAATAACCCAATTTCCCTCATCGTCCTGACTATGCTCGGTAATAACAATTCTACCGGCAATCATCTCTTGAATTGTCTCAACATTAGAATTCATAGTTGACTCCAATGCAGCCAATTTCTGATACAAGTCTGTAATCTGAGCCTTTATCTCTGAATCATCATACGGCTCATGCTCGCAATCCGAACATGCAACAACAGACATAGACGATACTATGAATAGTACCGCTACAATTTTGTTTAACATTTTCTCCATTTTCTTAAATTATTAAGATTCTGACCGTTCTGTGACCAGAATCAAGATTAACAATTAAAGCACAAATTTAATGAAAAATTAAATTAATTTAAATAGAAGAAGAAACTGTTTAAAATTTATTTCGAGATTATATGATTTATAACTCCAATACTGGATACTCCTCGACAAAATCATCAAAGAAGCCGTAACTATAGCAAGCAGAGCAAGAGGAAGAATAGACAAAAAATTTAAATAGATTCTAAAAGTGGCACCCTTTACGGGTGCCCCCTTTATATTGTCTGAACCGAACTTTTTAACTATTAAAATGCTTGATATAATTTACCTCTTTTGGGGTCAACATTCTCCAATGGCCTCGAGGCAAATCCTTCTTGGTTAAACCTGCAAAATATACCCGGTCGAGTTTTACAATCTCATATCCAAGATACTCAAATATTCTTCTGACAATACGATTTCTACCTGAATGAATCTGGATTCCTACCTCAGTTCTATCCTCAGAAGCATAGCTGATCTCATCTGCAGCAATCAAACCATCCTCCAACTCAACACCATCAGAAATTTTGCCCAAATCCTCAAGTGACAATGCCTTATTCAAGAAAACATGATAGATCTTCTTATGCTCGTAACTTGGATGAGTAAGTTTCTTAGCCAAATCTCCATCATTTGTAAACAATAACACTCCGGTTGTCATTCTGTCCAAACGTCCCACAGGGTAGATACGCTCCTGACATGCCCCCTCGATCAATGACATAACAGTCTTACGCTCCTGAGGATCCTCGACGGTTGTAACATAATCTTTAGGCTTATTCAGAACCAGATATACCTTACGCTCAGGCACAGCAATCTTTCCCTCAACCTCTACAATGTCATTCTTGCGCACTTTTACTCCCATCTCTGTTATCACCTGACCATTAACAGTCACCTTGCCCTCAGAGATTAACTTATCTGCATCACGACGTGAACATACTCCTGCAATGGAAATATAACGATTCAAACGAATCTCATCGCTCTCGGCAAACGGATTAGCCTTCTTATACTCCAGCTGCTTTTTCTGAGAGTAGAGATGCTTCTGTACTTTATCATACTGCTCTGATGAATCATAGGCTCTACGAATCTTCTCACCAAAAGGGGTCTGCTGTGGTTTGCCAAATCTCTTTGGACCTGACTGACGTCCCTCCTGCATAGCATCTCGTCTGCCATAATTTGAACGTTGCTGATAGCCTCCCTTACGCTCATAGCGATCAGCGCCTTCACGATAACCTGCACTACCCTCACGGCGCTCATAGCTACCTTCATGACGCTCAAAATTACCCTCGCGGCGCCCATATCCGCCATCTCTACGGGGTTTAAACTCACGTTTCTCACCGAAACGCCCCTCATTTCTCTCTCCAAAACGACTTTCACGCTTCTCTCCATCATTAAATCTTGGACGAGATGAGAAACGAACTTGACGTCCATCAGGACGCTCTCCAAATGTTCCTGCCTCACGGCGACTTTGGAATCTTTTTTTCTGCTCTTCCATAATAATCACACCACTACTTTGGTGCCAGTCTATAAGTAAATATTGATATTATCGCATATAGTATATTTGGTATCCATACTGCCAATAACGGAGGCAAGGCTCCATTAGTTGCAAATACCGTTGAAAATCTCATAAACAGAATGTACGAGAATCCCAGAACCAAACCTACTCCAAGGTGAATTCCCATACCTCCACGCATTCTCTTACTTGAGATACATAAACCTATAAAAGTAAGAATGAACGTTGAAAATGCATCCGACCATATCTGGTAGCGTTTTAGCTGGAACTCCATAATGTTGGAACTTCCGCGGAAACGCATCCTCTCCTCATACTCCCGTAACTCAGGCAGAGTCAATACATCCTTGATATATTTTGGATTCTCGGAAAACTCTTCGGGTGCAAAACCTAAAAGGGTATCAAGTTTGTTTCCGGTTTTATACACCTCAACATCATTCTCAATTGTACGAATACGCCAATTGTAGATTGTCCACTTCTCCTTGTTCTTATCCCATGAAATACGACTGCTGGTCAATTTATAGACAAGAGAATCATTCCTGAAATTCTCCAATGAGAAGTCGTAACCAATTCGGGCACCTGCCGAGAAACTGGACATATAGATATATGATCCGGGAGCAATCTGGCGATGGATAAACTGATCTTTGTTATTATAATTCTTACCCATATACTCCTTCTCAAAAGCAATACGCCGCTCATTGGCATTAGGAATGATAAAGGCATTTAGTGCAAAGGAAAATACTGCTATTATTCCGGCTGTTGCCATATATGGATATGTCAACCTTCTAAAGCTGATTCCCGAGCTCAAAATAGCAATAATCTCGCTCTTCGACGCCATACCCGATGTAAACAGAATAACCGACACAAAGGTAAAAAGCGCAGAAAAGGCACTAGCGAAATAGGGAATAAAGTTCAAATAGTAACCGAACATTATCTTAGATGCCGGAGCCTCATGTTCAAGAAACTTCTCCAACTTCTCCGAGAGGTCAAAAATCACAACTATACACAAAATCAACCCTAAGGACAAAAAGAATGTCCCTATGAATTTTTTCATAATGTATAGATCCAATTTCTTTATTCTCAAGTTCATAGTCTAACCGCTAAACGTTTTACCATTACGCTCTTCCACGCAGCATAATCACCCTCAATGATATGCTTGCGAGCTTCACGCACCAGCCACAAATAGAACGACAAATTGTGAATTGAACATATTTGCAATCCCAGCAACTCATCAGCTTTAATCAGATGGTGAAGATATGCAAGTGTATATTGCTCATCAACATAACTTGTTATTGCCGGATCAAGAGGAGTAAATTCACGTTCCCACTTCTTATTCTTGATGTTAATGGTTCCCTGAGAGGTGAAAATCATACCATTTCTGCCATTTCGGGTTGGCATAACGCAGTCAAACATATCCACACCACGCTCTATCGCTTCCAGAATATTCTGCGGAGTACCCACACCCATTAAATATCTTGGCTTATCTTTAGGCAATATCTCGTTTACAACCTCAATCATCGCATACATATCTTCGGTAGCTTCGCCTACTGCCAATCCGCCGATAGCGTATCCGGCTCTGTCAAGACTAACAGCATGCTCGGCCGATATTCTGCGTAATTCAGGATAGACACACCCCTGAACAATTGGAAAAAGTTGCTGCTCATACCCATATAGGGGCGAGGTCTCGTCAATGCGCTTGACACAACGCTCCAGCCAACGCATTGTCAAATCCAAAGATTTTTTTGCATAGCGGAAATCGCTGTCTCCGGGAGGGCACTCATCAAAAGCCATAACTATATCAGCACCGATTGCACGCTGAATATCCATTACACCTTCGGGAGTAAACAGATGCTTTGATCCATCAATATGAGAGCGAAAGGTTACACCCTCCTCAGTAATCTTTCTTCCGGTTCCTGTTAATGAGAAGACCTGAAAACCTCCACTATCTGTAAGAATGGGTCTGTCCCAACCATTGAATTTGTGCAATCCGCCCGCAGACTTCAATGTCTCTATGCCGGGACGAAGATAGAGGTGATATGTATTACCAAGGATTATTTCGGCCTTGATATCATCACGCAACTCACGAGTATGTACACCTTTCACGGAACCCACTGTTCCTACCGGCATAAATATCGGAGTCTGAATATCTCCATGTTCTGTGTGCAACACCCCGCATCTCGCGTTACTGCACCTATCTTCCGCTATTACTTTATATTGCATCTATAGCAAATTTTGACTTGCAAAGTTAGCAAAATTAATCCACTATCAGGCTACTATTGTCCTATTTTAATGAAGCAAATTTGCCTTTATGTAATTTACAAAACGCTGATATAGTTGCTTTGTTGTATTACCACCGAAAATACTGTGATTACGATCTTTATATATAACCATATCGAACTGTTTGTCTGCTTGTGTCAAGGCCTCGGCAAGCTCGTAAGTATTTCCTACGTGAACATTATCATCTGCAGTTCCATGAATCAGGAGCAATGAACCTCGTTTAAAGTTATCAACATAATTTATCGGAGAGTTCAAATCATATCCATCACCGTTCTCTCCCGGCTCACGCATATACCTCTCGGTATATATCGAGTCATAGAAACGGAAATTTGTTACCGGAGCTACAGCTATACCCATTGAGAAGAGATCATTCCCCTTTAGCGTACATAATGATGCCATAAATCCTCCATAACTCCATCCCCATATACCGATCTTATCTCCATTCACCCATGACATCGCCGAGAGCTGTTTTGCTGTAGCAATTACATCATCACTCTCATACTTTCCTAACTGCATATATGTACACTTTCCAAAAGCCTCTCCACGTCCACCGGTTCCGCGCGGATCCACACACACAACAACAACACCCTGCTCTGCCACATAATTCAACCAATCAACCGACCACATATTCTGAACCGATTGAGAGTATGGACCACTATATTGAGTAATCAACACCGGATACTTTTTCCCCTCATCAAAGTGGGTTGGCTTCATTACCCAACCATTCAACTCCGTAACTCCATCTGCAGCCTTAAATGTTGTAAACTCCTTTTTCGGCATCACATAGGTCGCAATCTTCTCCTCCAATGCTCTATTATCAACCAACACTCTCAACTGACGTCCCTTTGCTGTCGAATAAAGAGTTGTATTCGGTAAACGCTCATTGCTTGAATTATTCACAATATAGTAAGCAAAATTTGATGAGAACGACACCTCGTTCCACCCATCCTTCGGGGTCAATTTACGCTTTACACCCCTAGAATCTACACAATAGACATGCTTCTCTAAAGCTCCCTCCTCGTATGATGAGTAGTAGTACATACCCTTGACAGGATCAAAACCATAAAAATCAATCACGTCATATTTTGCAGGAGTGATACTCTTCTGCAGTTTACCGGTCAATGAGTATTGCTGCAACTGGCGATAACCATTGCTCTCATTTATAACTATCAAACTCTGCCCGTCTGGAGTAAAGGTGTATGCATCAAAATTATCATTATTGATATAATAACGATTCTCCTCACGATACATCACTGAACTCTCGCCCGTTCTGACATTTGCCGAAAGCAACTCAAGCTTATTCTGTCTTCTGTTCAATTTAAAGATTGCCAATCTCTTCGGATCTCTGGTCCAACGAATTCGAGGCACATAAACATTTGTATCCTCGCCTATCTCCATCTTAAATGTGGTGCGGTCGAAACAGTCATAGACATGAACCGATACTTTAGAGTTAGCCTCACCGGGAACAGGATATTTGTATGTATAGTTGCGCGGATAGAGGGCGCCATACATTGCCATATCAAACTCCTTAACATCCTTCTCATTAAATTTCACATATGCCAGGGCCGAGCCATCCGGGGCCCATTCAAACGCCTTATTGCATGAGAACTCCTCTTCGTACACCCAGTCAGGAATACCATTAATTATCTCATTTCTCTTACCATCCTTGGTAATCTGTATCTCTGAATGGAAACGTAAATCGTGGATGTAAAGATTATTGTTTCTAGCAAATGCAATCTTCTCACCAGTTGGAGAAAAAGTCGCTGCAGATTGAGCACCATTCTCCGAGAGTGGCATTATATCACGATTACGAAACTCATAGATATAGTACTCTGCTGTAAATGAACGACGGTATATCGGAATAGTTTTAGTCTGGATAAGCATCCATGTTCCAGTCGAATTAATTGAGTAATTCTCAATCTCCGATATATCACTCTTCAACTCATCCAGATTTATTATTGTATCAACAGGGAGTCCGCTCTTGTAACTATACTCAATAATCTGTCGTCGAGTTGGAGAAAGAGCCATATAACGCTCCCCATTTGCAGATGGACGCAACCCTCCTATTCTTGAAGCTGCAAAGCTCCTTTTTACAGTAAAGTCCTCTAAGGTAATTTGGTTCTGTGCATACACCGAAGCACCTAAAACCATAGTAATCAGCACTAAAAAAAGTTTTTTCATTATGTTGTTTTATTGAATTTTTGAAACGTAAAGATTGGAAAAAATATTGACTTATGCAAATCCCGAAGGAGGCCCATACAACAAATTAAGCGAGCCCTTTTGAGACTCGCTTAAATATTTTTGCCACCGGAAAAATTACTTACTAGCCAAGAAACTTTTAACCTGATCAGACAAAACCATCTGCTCCTTAAAAGTATAGGCTCCGGTCTTCGGAGACTTAACCATCTTGATTACCTTTGCGTAACCACGGCTGTCACCGGTTTTCAAAGTTGCAACTACTTTCTTTGCCATAGCCTAATAATTATTTAATTTCTCTGTGAAGTGTTACTTTCTTCAAATATGGGTTGTACTTCTTCAACTCCATTCTGTTAGCAGTATTCTTTCTATTTTTGGTAGTGATGTAACGAGACATTCCTGCTACACCTGACTCCTTCTGCTCTGTGCACTCCAGAATAACCTGGACGCGGTTTCCTTTAGCCTTCTTTGCCATGATATTTGGAGATTATTAAATTGTTTTTACTAAACCTGAAGCAACTGCCTCTTTCAAACAAGCAGACAATCCCTTCTTGTTAATCAGGCGAAGACCGGCAGCTGTTACGTTCAAACGTATCCATCTACCCTCTTCCGGCCAATAAAAGTTTCTCTTAAACAAGTTGGTAGAGAATGATCTCTTCACTCTTCTCTTTGAGTGAGAAACATTGTTTCCTACCATCGCTTTCTTTCCGGTAATTTGACAGATTCTAGACATTTCTCAATGTATTTTTAATTCGCTTTCCAAACAGAGTGCAAATTTCGGACTTTTTATATTAATACGCAAATATTTTAAAGAAAAATTTTTCACTTTATCGATATTTAGCAACATCATCAACATCTATTACCCCCTCAGAACACAGTATTAGCAAGCGTTCCACGACATTTCTTAGTTCTCGGATATTTCCCGGCCACTCCGATTTTATCAACAAATCAAGAGCATCAGGAGTAAATCTCTTCCCGGATATTCCCATTTCTGACGATAATTCCGAAACAAAATGGTCAACTAACAAGGGTATATCTTCGCATCTATCTTCCAGCGACGGCACTTTTATCACAATCACACTCAAACGATGATACAGATCCTCCCTGAAACGACCCGCTGCAATCTCGCTACGCAAATCCTTATTTGTAGCCGCAACTACCCTGACATTGACCTTTATATCCGTATCTCCACCCACGCGACAAATAACCCCCTCCTGCAATACTCTCAATACCTTTGCCTGAGCATCAAGGCTCATATCACCAATCTCATCAAGAAAAAGAGTACCTCCATCTGCCAGTTCGAATTTTCCGCGTTTCTGACGAATCGCTGAAGTGAATGCCCCCTTCTCATGTCCAAACAACTCACTCTCAATAAGTTCTTTTGGTATTGCAGCACAATTAACCTCAACAAAAGCACCTTTTGAACGTGAACTCATAGTATGAATTTGGCGGGCAACCAGCTCCTTACCCGAGCCATTAGGCCCAAGAATCAGCACCTTTGTGTCCAAATGTGCCACCTTGCCTATCAACTCACGTACCTCCTCCATCTTGACCGAATTGCCTATCATTGTACAGGACTTCGAGATCTGGTTTTTCAACTCTTTGGTCTCCGCTATGAGTTTACTTTTATCTATTGCATTTTTAACCGATATCAGGATACGATTCAAATCTAATGGCTTTTCTATAAAATCATACGCACCTTTACGAATTGCCTCTACAGCAGTATCAATGGTTCCATGCCCCGAGATCATTATGATAGGAACCTCGGGAGCAAACTCCTTTATTCGCTCCAGCACCTCAAGACCGGACATTTTAGGCATTCTTATATCACAAAATACGACATCCGGTTTTTCACTCTTTACCAACACTATTCCACTCAATCCGTCTTCGGCACAACAAACCTCATACTTCTCGAATGTCAATATATCCTTTAAAGAGTTTCTTATACTCCGTTCATCATCAATAATCGCAACTTTCATACCATATATTTTGAAAATCTTCAGATTTTTTAATAGTTGCAAAGATACTAAAAAGAGCAATAATATTTAAATTTGCAAAATGAATAAAATCAAAACAGATTCCTGAAATGATGATAAAAAAGGTCTTAACAACTATATTAACACTACTATTCTCTATATCAATACTTTTTGCACAAAATACCGGGCACAAAAAGATTGGTATTGTTCTGGCAGGAGGAGGAGCCAAGGGGGTTGCCCACATCGGAGTCCTAAAGGTTATGGAGGAGGCCGGGATTCCCATTGACTATATAACAGGAACGAGTATGGGCGCATTGGTAGGAGCACTCTACTCTATAGGATACTCTGCAACCGAACTGGAAGTGTTGGTCAAAAACCAGGATTGGATGACTCTATTGAGCGACAAAGTGAGTTGGCGCGACAGATCACAATTTCAGAAGATGTACGGCAATGTATACACCATATCACTGCCCTTTGGAGTTAATCGTACCAAGAGCAAACGTACTATTGAGATTCCTGCAGGTTTTATTAAGGGCCAGAACATCATGAACCTCTTCTCAGAGCTTACCATTGGATACCACTCTCACATGTCATTTGACTCACTCCCCATTCCATTTGCATGCGTAGCAACCAACATAAGCACAGCCCAACCATATATCTTTCGCGAAGGCATATTACACGATGCCATGCGAGCCAGTATGTCTATCCCTGGAGCATTTGAACCTGTCACCTATAAGGACTCTATTTTGCTTGTTGATGGAGGCGTTGTAAATAATTTTCCGGTTGACATTGCCAGAGAGATGGGAGCAGAAATAACTATTGGTGTTGACCTTGACAATGGATTTAAAGAGACTGAAAAAATAAAAAATGTTGTTGATATTTTTGAACAACTTAATGAAATGCTGGGATACGACAGCTACTGCAGCAACTTAAAACTTTTAGATCTCCATATTCATCCAAATCTAAAAGAGTACTCCATTGCCAGCTTTACATCCGAAGCCGTAGACTCAATGATAGCCATAGGAGAAAGGTGTGCACGTGCCCATTGGGACGACTTGATAAAACTGAAGAAGATGGCCGGATATGATGAGGGGTATATGGCCACTCATGTTCAGGAGCACAAAATGCGGGCAGAGGAGAGTCTGTTTGTCAGCAAAATCAATATATCAGGAATAGACAAGCGCGACGAGAAGTGGTTCAGAAAGATCATTAACCTGAAAGATAGCAGCTACATAACTCCGGGCACCATCCAGGAGGCCACAAATCAAGCCTATGCAACAGGAAATTTCTCACAGGTGCTATACACCATTGAGGGGGATGGCCCATATACTCTTAATTTTACATTGAAGCAAAAGCCTCCCCGCTCCATTGGTTTGGGTTTCCGCTTTGACTCTGAGGTATATGCTGCCCTGCTTTTTAACACAACATTTAAAATGCCACGAATCAACTCCACAAGATTCTCACTAAGCGGTCGATTAGGCGAGAACCCATGGGGAGAATTAAGTCTCTCTTTTGGTGATGGTTTTCTTAGGAAAGTTGACCTCGGCTACCGAATCCAATACAATGATTATAGCATCAACTATAATGGGAAAAGGATGGCTTCAATAATCAACCTTAACAACAGAGTATATTTGAAAGCACTAAATGTCTCAAGAGGAAATTTCAACTTTCAGGCAGGGTTAAAGTATGACCATTACAAATTTCGTGACATCATAGCAATTCGCGACACTATAAATGAGCAGATTAATGCAAGTGGAGACTATGTTACATATCAAGCCGGCATACAGTTCAACAATCTGGAGAGCTATACATTTCCCCGAAGCGGGATGATTCTCAGAATTAATTACGACTTGTTAACCAATAACTTTGCCAAGCTATACAACAAAAAGCCGGCTCACATTCTATCGTACAAATACACTCACATAATAAGTTTGACCAATAGAGTAAAATTTATTCCGGGCATAGACGGAAGAATCATCTTCAAAGAGTTTCGCGATACACCACTACCATTTATGAACAGAGTTGGAGGCATTGAGAATGGACGATACGTTGAGCAACAGATAGCAATGCCCGGTATCAAATTCTCGGAGATAGCCAGAAACAGTATCTTAAAACTCTCTGCCAACATGAGATATGATATCGGACGAGGCCACCATGCTGAAATCGGAGGAGCATACCTTATGAATCAGGACAAATTCAGGGATATGATTCGCTCTGAAGGCACATGGGGAATTAAGGCCAAGTATGCTTATAACGCTATCTTCGGCCCGGTCTCTGTTGTGTATTCAATATGTGACATAAAATGGAAAAGTTCAGTGTATTTAAGCGCCGGATATTACTTCTGATATGAACAAACTCGTCATAACAATCACACTAATATTGGTCCTGCTCTTCGCACTCAAGCATAGCTGGGCTCAAAACCGCATTGTATATGACACCACCACTATTAGTGCCAGACAAATTGATATAAAAAGAGACACCTCTCTTAACCTTCAGGACTCAATCATAACAACAAAAGATGAGAAAGAATTCTGGAGTGAATATATCTCCTCTCGCAAATCAACAATTGGTAAAACCATCAGTCGTCTGATTATAACCCCGGCAAAACGAAACAACATCATTGATCCCACACTTAACACATCTCGTCGATTTGAGCCATACAAGGGGATGAGAATTTCAAGAATAGATGTTACTGTCCTGCCTCCGTACGGAATCAGCGTATATGACACCGTCTCGCACAATTCAAATTCTCTGGAATGGCATAAAAAGCTTGTAAATGCAACACACTTCAAAACCTCACGACGGTTAATAACACGCCAGATGACCACCAAAGTCGGTTCAACAGTATCGCCATTCACCCTGGTACAGGAGGAGATATCGCTTAAATCCTTAAGAAATATTGACGATGCCCTTATCATTCTGACAGCAGATCCGGAGGATGACAATGCTGTTATTATGAAGGTTATATGCAAAGACAACTTCTCATGGGACGGCGCAGTAGAGACCGATTTCATCCACTCGTTCGAAGGCGAGGTTGCAAATACCAATATGTTTGGTTTGGGACAATACGTCGAGTATCGCTTTAAATTTGATGCAGAAAAATGGAAAAGGTGCGGTAATATATTTCGCTTTGAATACCCCAATATTGCAGGAACCCATATTGATGCAATGATATATTACCGCAATGACGATGTCGATAAAATTCTGTCCATAGAGTTTCAGCGTCCATTTCTTACAAATAAGACAAAGTGGGCAGGAGGAATATCATTCAACAGAGTATACTACTCATATAATCTGCCAGACAAATATATAGACTGGACCGAAGAGAAGTTCAACTATAGAAACGAGGATATATGGGCCGGCCATGCCATTGTCCTTCCTGAAAACAATCGTTTCAACCGCACTATACATATCACCGGACGCATATATGGCACCAACATAAAAAACAACACTGATACCATATCCCTTGAGAACATCCACTTCTACAAGGATCGTCTCAATACGCTCTTTTCAATACAATACACATCTCTCAAATACTATAAAGGATTACAGATATTTGATTTGGGACGAAGCGAATTTGTTCCCACAGGATTCAATATAGGTATTATGGCAGGATATGAATCACGAAAGCTGCATCCGAGTGGTTATGTGGAGCTATTTGGAAACTACTCATATTTCAATCGTGAAACGGAACGATATTACGAAGCCTCAATAACAGCCGCCACCTATCTTAACTCCTTATTCGGAAGCAACAGAGGTCTGCTGAAGATTACCGCCAACCACATCAGCAATCCTAAACCATTAGGCGATTTCATATATCGTGCATACATGGGCGCCTCGTTTACCTCTGGCTTTAAACGCTACACAAACGAAAACTTATATATCACTGATAATGAGATTCGCGGTTTTAAGGCAGACTCGCTTTTTGGCACTAAAAAGATAGGATTATCGCTTGGGGCCACTGCTTTCTCGCCACTGCTTAAGTACGATTTCAGAGTTGCGGTAGGAGGATTCGTAGATATGGGAGTTATTGGCGACAACACACGCTCGATTTTCAAAAGTAAAAGCTATTTTGGCGTCGGACTACAACTCAACATACAAAACAACTACTTATTAATCAAAAATTTATCCATACGATTGGCATATTTCCCAAGAGTTCCGCAGGTGGGAAACAAACGTGATTTTAATGTCGTGATAAGCAACTGGAGCAAGAATAGTTTCAACGACTATAGCGTGGACAAGCCCTCAATGACTATTTACAAATAGGATTATTTGCATAAGCCAACTTTTTTTACGAATATTGCATAGTTAAATTTGAGCATAATGAGTAAGTACGACTATCTTATTGTTGGATCCGGTCTGTTCGGTTCACTATTTGCATACAAAGCAAAATTAGCAGGTAAGCGATGCCTTGTAATTGAAAAAAGAGACCACAAAGGTGGCAACATATATTGCGAAGAGATCGACGGCATCAATGTACATAAATATGGAGCCCATATTTTCCATACCGACAACAAAGAGGTATGGGATTTTGCTAACTCATTAGTTGAATTTAACAGATTCACTAATGCCCCAATAGCCAACTACAAAGGAGAGTTATACAATCTGCCCTTCAACATGAATACCTTTTACAAGCTATGGGGAGTAAAAACCCCGGCCGAGGCTAAGGCTAAAATCGAAGAGCAGAGAGGCAGATATGCCCATATATCCGAGCCGGCAAACCTTGAAGAGCAAGCTTTGAAATTATGTGGCGAGGACATATACCGCACCCTTATCAAGGGATATACAGAAAAACAGTGGGGACGCTCGGCTCAAGAGCTTCCTGCCTTTATAATCAAACGAATCCCTTTCCGTTTCACCTTTGACAACAACTACTTTAACGACAAATATCAAGGTATTCCTATAGGCGGATATAACTCTCTGATCAACAAACTTCTTGATGGGACAGAGGTCCTATTGAATACCGACTTTTTTGATAATCGCGAAAAGTGGGAAGAGATTGCCGACAAGACTCTCTTCACCGGCTGTATAGACCAATATTTCAACTATCAATGTGGAGAGTTGGAGTATCGCAGCTTGAGATTCGAACATACAAAATTGGAGTGCAGTGATTTTCAGGGCAATGCGGTCATAAACTATACAGAGGGAGAAATTCCATACACCAGAGTAATTGAGCACAAACACTTTGAGTTTGGTCAACAGCCTACAACGGTAATAACACACGAATATCCCGATACATTCATTAAGGGGAAGGAGCCATACTATCCGATAAACGATGAACGTAACACCAAAATCATGGAGAAATACCGAGAGTTGGCAGAAGAGCACGGCAACGTCATCTTCGGAGGAAGATTAGGCAACTACACATACGCAGATATGGATGACACAATCGCTGCAGCTCTTGAGTTATGCAAATCGGAATTCGGAGAATAACAACCAAAGTAAAAATTCTAAGATTGGCTTTTTTGCTCAATAGAATCTTTTACCCTAATTTTGCACAATAAAACTGAAGGTATGAAATCATTACACATAATAACACCTGTTAAAGATTCAATTGACTCAACTCTTGATACCGCCAGAGCTATAATGAGTTCAAAAATTGATATTCCGTTTACATATACTATATACAACGATTTTAGCACAGAGGAGAATACAAAACGCCTTGTAGAGGCGTCGAAAGAGATTGGCTTTGAACTTGTAAATCTCTCCGACCTTACAGATCATCCATCTCCCAACTATCTGCTTGTTTTGCAAAAGACTCAAAAGGAGGCAATTGAACGAGAAGCAGGTTTGCTGATAGTCGAATCAGATGTTACAGTATAAAGCAATACACTGCAATCTCTATACAATGGGGCTATCGAACGCAAGGATTGCGGAATGGCAGCATCCGTAACAACAGACGAACAAGGTGTAATAAACTTTCCATACCTCTATGCAAAAGGGCGTAAAGCCGACATTTATGACGAGAAAAAGAGGTTCAGTTTTTGTTGCACCCTTCTCACTCTGAACTTTTTAAAATCGTTTGATTTCAATCAGCTGGACTCGTCAAAAAACTGGTTCGACGTGACAATATCGCACGAATCTATTAAAAACGGATTCCACAACTACCTTTTTGTAAATCTTCCTGTACTTCATCGTCCCCATGGCAGTCGTCCATGGAAACAGTTGAAATACACCAACCCGATAAAATACTATTGGCTAAAATATACCAAGGGGCTTGATAAAATTTAAACAGGTTCTTATGCAGATCTTAAACCACAAAACAGTAGTTGTCAATCCTCAATACGCAGACCTTACCGAGTTTATCAACTCTGTACCCCAGCTCTTTGCTCAAAATGAAGGGGAGTTGATATATAGAGGACGCAACCAGTTGCGTGCATTCACATATAACACCAGAAGATACGTTGTCAAAGCATTCAGAAAGCCAAATCTGATTAATCGCTTTGTATATGGTATCTTCCGTCCTTCCAAGGCTAAAAGAGCATACGACAATGCTCTGCTTCTTCAAGATATTGGCATAGGTACTCCCACTCCAATAGGCTATATCAATATCCGTAAGGGCATAGCCTTTGACAAAAGTTTTCTGATAACCGAGGAGTCTGAATGCAACCACGTATATAGCGAACTGTTTGAGCATGATTTCAGCTATACCGAAGAACTCCTACGTGAAATAGGCAGAATCACTGCTATTATGCACAACAACGGATATGCCCATCTTGATTATGGGCGAGGAAACATACTTTTCAAAAAAGATGAACGAGGGCTCCGCATCGATATTGTTGATGTCAACAGAATGTCATTTGGTAAACTTGATATCAATGCCGGTTGCAAAAACTTAGAGAGACTGCCTGCAACACCACAGATGCACCGCTGGCTCGCCGAGAGCTATGCAAAAGAACGCAAAATGGATGCAGAAGAGTGTTACCACCTGATGGTTAAATATCGCAGTACACAACCGGGAAAGATTGACGGACTCTATTAACAAAGCAACATAACATGAAAATCTTCGCAGTCGTAGTTACCTTTAACCGCAGGGAACTTCTTAAACGAGGTATAGCCTCACTCCACCAGAACAGAGCAATTGATACTATTGTCGTTGTTAATAACGGCAGCACTGATGGTACTAAAGAGTGGCTTGATTCTCAAAAGGATTTGACCGTAATCCACCAACAGAACGTAGGAGGCTCTGGAGGCTTTTACACTGGAATTGAGTTTGCCTACAATAATGGAGCAGACTGGATATGGTGCATGGATGACGATGTATACCCCAGGGCAGATTGCCTTGACAACCTTTTAAAGCACATTGACAACCCCGAGATAGGAATCCTCGCTCCCCGTCGCCTGATGGAGGGCAATATATTCTGTCACGATTTTCAAGAGTACAATCTTACAAATCCATTCGCATCAATGTACGTCGGCAAATTGAACAAGATGGAGATAAATGGCCCGACATTCGTAAAAGGAACAGCATTTGAAGGCCCCTTTATCAGCAGAAAGGTTGTATCCTCTATAGGGTTACCCAATAGGGAGCTATTTATCTTTTGCGACGACACCGACTACTGCTTAAGAGCAACTTTGGCCGGATTCAAAATTCTGTATGTTCCCGAGGCATTAATGGACAAAGAGAAGTTCTTCAACAACGACTCATGGAGTGAACGTAACCGCAAGAAAAAATGGAAACGAATATATCAGATTCGTAACTCCACATACCTGAACCACCATTATGGGAAAAACTGGGGTGTCAGATACTTAAGAGGCTTTATAGGAGTATGCGGCTACATCCTTACAGCAGCCATCACCGCACCCTTTACCAAAGGATGGGACTATAACGATATCCCCAAGTTATGGAGAGCATATTGCGACGGTATAAAAGAAAAATTAGGTATTGTAAAATTCGAATAAAGTAATTAACTTTGAACGATTATTTTTTCGAACTAAACTACAAACCTAAAAAGCAATATATGTACAATTTAGCACTATTTGGCCCTCCGGGATCAGGTAAGGGCACATTGGCCAAAAACCTTGTTGAGAAGTATAATTTTATACACATCTCAACTGGCGATATGATCAGAAGCGAAATAAGCAAAGGAAGCGATCTGGGCAAGATGGCCGCTGATATTATTAATAGCGGAGCTCTTCTGTCGGACGATATTGTTATCAAGATGATTGAGAGCAGAATCAAAAGCGAAGGAACAGAGGTATTTGGATTTATCTTTGATGGTTTCCCAAGAACCGTGGCTCAGGCAGAGGCATTGACACAGATGCTTAACGCAATGGGTACACCGCTTAACGCCTTTGTAAAGCTTGATGTTCCACAAGAGGTACTTATGGAGCGTATGTTAAGACGTGCTCAGATTGAGAATCGTCCGGATGACACAGAAGAGGTTATTCTTAATCGCTTCAAGGAGTACGATGCAAAGACATTGCCGGTATTCGACTACTTCAAAAACGAGAACATCTGTTTCGAGATTGATGCAATCGGACCTCCGGAGCGTACTGTTCGTATCTTTGATGAGGCGTTGGGATTTAATAAATAAACATAATAAGCAGACTATTTTTTGGCGTAAGTTTATAAATCCCACGATAGTTTAGAACATATTCTCTATCGAGGGGTTGAAAGACCAAACAGGTGGTCTGCTTATTATTTGGTGATAAATATTAGGAATGGAGACAAACAAAACCATTAGGACAAGAAACAAAATCATAGAGGTGGCCAGGGAGCTGTTCGCAACAAGCAACTTCTATAAAACCACTATGGATGCAATTGCCAAGAGTGCGAGTATGAGCAGAAGAACGCTCTATATGCACTTTAAAAGCAAAGAGGACATCCTAATGTATGTTGTTGAAGATGAAGCTCAAAGAATTATCAAAAAACTACAGAGCATAGGCAACTCCACAATGTCACCTGACAGAAAATTAAGATTGCATATCCTTACCCGATTCAATGCCATTGACAGTTTGATTCGACGTAACAGATATGTAAGATATGACTTTATCTTCAACCAGCTTAAAATAGAGCAACGCAGAAAACCTATCGATATTATTGAGGAACAGATATTGCATGAAATCATCAAAGAGGGTAAAGAAAAAGGAATTTTTTACTGCTCCTCGACTGAGGATTTTGCAAGCACAATTTTAAGAATGCTTAAAAGTCTTGAGCAACCATTTGTTCATCGTAACAATAGGGTACGCACATACAACATGCTTAAAGAGTATGTTGATATGCTATTTAACGGAATATTAAATCAAACAAAATAATTTATGGAATCACTGACAGCAATATCACCAATAGATGGACGCTATCGCGACAAGGTTGAGTCACTATCAGCCTATTTCTCAGAGTATGCACTTATAAAGTATCGTGTGAAGGTTGAGATTGAGTATTTCATTACTCTATGTGAATTACCACTACCTCAGCTTATCAAATTCGATCACGAATACTTCGAGGATCTTCGCAAAATCTACCAAAACTTCACTATCGAGGATGCAGCCGAGGTTAAAGAGATTGAAAAGACTACCAACCATGACGTTAAGGCAGTCGAGTACTTTATCAAACGTCGTTTCGACCAATTGAATCTGCAACCATTCAAGGAGTTTATCCACTTTGGATTGACATCATAGGATATCAACAATACATCGCTTCCCTGCCTTTTCCAGGACGCACTTAACGATGTATATTACCCTGTTCTTGACGAGCTTATCAACAAACTAACCGAGTTGGCCAACGAGTGGAACAATGTTCCTATGCTTGCCAAAACCCATGGTCAACCGGCCTCTCCAACCAGACTTGGCAAAGAGATTACCGTATTTATCTACCGTATCCAAAAGCAGTTGGAGCTACTGAAAGCAACCCCTATGTCAGGAAAATTCGGAGGAGCTACAGGAAACTTCAATGCTCACCATGTTGCATATCCAAAGTATGACTGGGCTGCATTCGGTAAAAAATTCTTGAAAGAGAAGTTGAATATTGAGCGTGAGGAGTACACAACACAAATCTCAAACTACGATAACTTTGCCGCTATTTGTGATGGTTTAAGACGCATCAACACTATCATCCTTGATCTGGACCGCGACTTCTGGACCTATATCTCAATGAATTACTTCAAACAGAAGATTAAAGCGGGCGAGGTTGGTTCATCGGCAATGCCACATAAGGTCAACCCTATCGACTACGAGAACTCTGAGGGTAATCTGGGATTGGCCAACGCTATTTTTGAACATCTGGCAACAAAATTGCCGATATCACGCTTGCAGCGCGACCTTACCGACTCAACTGTTATCCGTAATGTAGGAGTTCCGTTTGCACACTCGATCATCGCAATCAAATCAACACTTAAGGGTTTGAATAAATTGATTATCAACCCTGATGCTATTGCACAAGATCTTGAGGAGAACTGGGCTGTCGTGGCAGAAGCAATTCAAACAATACTTCGCAGAGAGGCATATCCAAACCCATACGAGGCATTGAAAGCATTAACAAGAACAAATACACACGTTACACACCAGTCAATTGCTGAGTTTATTGACACTCTTGAGGTTGCTGAAAATATCAAGAAACAGTTAAAAGAGATTACACCGTCTAACTACACCGGAATATAATGAAATCACTGGTAACGCTGTTAAAGCGCTTCTGCTTGCCATATAAAGGCAGAATGGTGAAGAGCATATTTTTCAATCTACTGAGTGCACTGTTTGGTACACTCAGTATTGTTATGCTTATACCCATTCTCGGCATTCTGTTTGGCACCAACGAGATGGTAAACGATCCAGGCACATTTGAGATGAGCCACATCACAACATCGCTTAAAAACCATCTGGCCTACTGGATAACATGTTGCATAAACCGATTCGGAGGGACAAACACCTTGCTGATTATCGGAGGTATTGCGGTTTTTACAACTGCACTTAAGACCGGTTTTATGTTTTTGGCCTCAAGAGAGCTTATCCACATCAGAAACGGAGTGGTGCGCGACATCAGAAGACGTATCTATAAAAAGATACTTGCTCTGCCAATTCCATTCTTCTCAGAGGAGCGCAAAGGAGATATGATTGCTCGTATGACAACAGACGTTCAAGAGGTTGAGGCATCAATCATGAGTTCTCTTGATATGCTATTCCAAAGTCCTATACTTATCATAGTCTATTTGAGTGCAATGCTATATATTAGCTGGCCTCTTACTCTATTTGCACTGGTAATGCTACCGGTCATGGGACTTTTAATTGGTCGCGTCGGAAAGAGCCTGAAACGCAAGTCAATGGAGGGACAAAATAAAATGGGCGATATCCTTGCCAACACAGAGGAGACCCTCTCCGGTCTGCGCATCATTAAAGCATTCAATGCAGAGAGCAGAATTTCGAAACGTTTTGACGGTGAGGTTGAAGCATATCGTAAAATTCAGAATCGCCTTATGATTCGTCGCTCACTGGCCCACCCTATGAGTGAATTTCTGGGAACCGGAGTGATTGTTCTGGTATTGTGGTTTGGAGGCCTTTTGATTCTTAACCAGGTAGGAGGCCTGGCTGCAGAGGCATTTATCGGCTACATTGCAATGTTCTACTCTATCATCAACCCGGCCAAAAATCTCTCACAAGCATACTATAATGTAGAGAAGGGAATGGCTGCTATGGATAGAATAGATCTGATTCTCAATGCAGACAACTCCATCAAGGAGGCGCCGAATGCACTTGAATTAAAGCAGTTTACCAATGCTATTGAATACAGAGATGTTACATTTGGATATACCGATGAACGTGACGTTCTTAAGAGCGTATCGGTAACAATTCCCAAAGGTAAAACAGTTGCCCTTGTAGGACAGTCAGGTTCAGGAAAGAGCACATTTGTTGATCTGCTACCACGATTCTACGATGTAAAGAGTGGAAGTATCTCTGTGGATGGACAGGATATTCGCAACTATAAAATTCACGATCTGCGCGAACTTATAGGTAACGTAAATCAGGACCCTATCCTATTCAATGACACTATTTTCAATAACATAGCCTTTGGTGTTGAGAATGCCACACAGGAGCAGGTTGAGGCTGCAGCAAGAATTGCAAATGCTCACGACTTTATCCTGCAGAGCGAGAATGGCTACAATACCATTATCGGCGACCGAGGTAGCAAGTTGAGTGGAGGCCAGCGCCAACGCTTAAGCATTGCGCGTGCTGTACTTAAAAATCCGCCACTGATGATTCTGGACGAGGCTACATCGGCACTTGACACCGAGTCAGAGAAATTGGTACAAGATGCTCTGGACAAACTTATGCAAAACAGAACCTCGCTCGTTATTGCACACCGTCTGTCAACAATCAAAAATGCCGATATGATTTGTGTATTCCATGAGGGCGAAATTGTTGAGCGAGGAACCCATGAGGAACTGTTGGCACAGAATGGTATCTATACCAAACTATATCAGATGCAAAACTTTTAGTACGAGATGAAAAGTAGTGAGATAGAGGTGAATGAAGGTAAGATTTTAGGTAAGAGCGTAGGTTATCCAAAAACCTACGCTCCTGAAATATTGGTTCCCATACCTCGCCACCTGAACAGGGAGATTTATGGAATAACCAATCCCGAAACACTTTTTTGTGGCTATGACACATGGCATGCATATGAGTGCAGTGTACTGACAGACAAAGGAATTCCTGCTACATTTACCATGAAAATTGTCTATCCCTCAACATCTGAATATATTATCGAGAGCAAATCATTAAAACTATATCTGGCATCGTTTAATATGGAGCGATTAGGTGCCACAAAACAGCTTGCCATTGAGGAGTTTACCAATCGTGTCAGAAATGATTTGCAAGGGGCCCTACAGTGCAAGGTTCAGCTTGCTGTTTTTGAGTACACCTCGCCCGAGATGCCATTGACAGGATATGAGGAGTACAAATGCATTGATAATAATCTTGATAATTCGGGAATAACAATTAACCACTACACCGAAACTCCGGAGTTACTCCACGAGAACTGTACAAAAGGTGAAGAGCGCTACTGCACCCACCTGTTAAAGAGTAACTGCAAAGTAACCAAACAACCCGATTGGGGAAGTGTATATCTCTATATTAAGGGAGAAAGAGTACCTACTATTGAAAATTTTGTAAAATATATCATCTCACTGCGTGATGAGAACCACTTCCATGAGGAGATATGTGAAATGATATACAAAAGATTAAGCGACATTTTTCAACCTGAGGAGATGGCTATTACATGCCTGTATACTCGCCGGGGAGGAATTGATATATGTCCATGCAGAGCATCACACAAAGAGTTGCTTAACAAAGCTCTGCAGAATCCTGAATACAACGACTTACCCACCTTCCGCCGATAACCCGGGATATGTAACTTTCGTATAGTTTAAAGATTAGATTTAAAAGCAATACATAACCAATAAAATCAAACTGATCTTTAAACTATGAGAGAGACTATTCCAATTTTTACGGCTCTCCTGATGGCACCTCTATTTTCGTGCAATAACAGTGAAAGCCATTACACAAATGCTCGTCCAGTTCGAGTTGCAAAAGTTGAACAACTCAACCAAACGTCCCAAAGTTACACAGGAGTTGTTGAGGCTCAACAGAGTGCAGAACTCGCTTTCAGAATGGCAGGGACAATGAGTGAAACACCTGTCGGCCCGGGAGCTATGGTAAAACAGGGTGAACTGGTTGCAGCAATCGATCCCTACGACAACAACCTACAACTGAATGCAGCAAAATCGGCATTCCAGACCGCAGAATATCAACTACAACGCAACCAGCGCCTATTGGAAGAACAAGCAATATCCAAACAGGAGTTTGAGATTAGCCAGACCAACTACACCGAAGCTGAGTCAAACTATAAAGCGGCTCTTGAGATGGTCCGAGATACCCGTCTTTATGCCCCATTTGACGGATTCATTGAGAAGAAGTATGTAAACAACTATCAGAAGATTGGCTCAGGACAGGCTATCGTAAACCTGGTTAATCCATATCTTATACAGGTAAAGGTAATTCTCCCAGAAATGGCTATCAACTGGATTAATCGTCCAATGAAGATATTTCTGGAGTTTGACACAGAACCGGGCATTCAGTATGAAGGCGAAATTCTAAGCAGAATAGATGCCTCAATCGAAGGAGGAGGTATCCCTGTAAAACTGGGCATTAAAGCAAAAGCGTTCAACCCATTGGATCACAACATTCACACAGGATTCTCATGCAAAGCGCTATTTGTTGTCGAGAATACAATGCCAGGAGGCGTTACCATTCCATTAAGTGCAATATGTTATTCTGCTATCGATAACTCTCCCTTTGTATGGATTGTCGATGAGCAAAAGAATATACAAGCCCGACCTGTCACCATATACCAGCTTCATAACCGGGAGAGCGTAATAGTAAGCTCCGGCCTGAATGGTAACGAAACCATTGTTATTGCCGGAGCCCAGAATCTTTTAGAAGGCCAAAGAGTCTCTATCATAAGATAGAGGCTCACTTGCCTATAAGGCGTGAATACTCACCTAAAGCCACCATAAAATCGTAATTATATTGAATTACATTGGTGTATGAATCAAGCCAGGAGGCCTGCGCATTTATTACATCAATGATAGGCAATTTACCTTCACTGTAACTGATGGTATTTAAACGCAGATTGTCAGTTGCAACATCCAATGACGAATTCACAAGACTCCATCGCTCCTCCAACCTTACTATCTTCAATTTTGCATTGCTCAACGCCAACGCCAACTGCTCCTCCACCTTGTTTACCTGTGCCGAGGCTACATCCTCGCCCATTATATTCTTTAGCTCCACTTTTCTTCGCTCCATAAAGTGGAATATAGGTATTGAGAGTTTGGCATAAGCCGATGGTGTAAAATCGGCATTTGAGTAGTTAGCGCTCACTCCCACCTTTAAAGAGGGAATATATGATGAGTTGCCCAAACGTGTCTCCATCCTGGCACTCTCATAGGCAACAACGGCATTGGAATACTCCGGGGAACGCTCCATTACCTGCTCCAGCGTTGCAAAGGTTATTGGCACGAATGGAACAGGTAAAGTATCGCTCAATACCAAAGAGTCATCCGGATCTGCTCCGCGATTATAATTAATCTGACGCAGAGTAACTCCCAATGATTCATAGGCTGATATTCGTCTCTGCATTGCTGATATCTGCTGCTGTTCAACAACAAGAAGATCGGTTTTACTTATTGCCCCTTGCTCATAGCGTTTCTTCACCAGATCAAGAAGGGTATTTACAATTTCAAGATAGTTATCGGCAACTGCGCATAATCTACCCTTTGCCACCCCCTCCCAATATGAAATCTCGGCCAGATACTTTATCTGCTGCTCCTGAGTGGCAACCTGCCAACCACTACCGGCAATATTCAACTCCGCAAGTTTAAGCGAACGTCTGACTGCACCTCCGGAATAGAGATTCTGCTCAATTGTAGCTCCTGCTCCATATGAGTCACTATTATTATCGGGATTGTAACTATACTCGGCACTTCCGCTTACTGTTGGCAAATTCCCTCCGTTTACAATCTGTCGGTTATATAAAGCCCCCTGCTCTACCGACCGTAACTGCTGTAACTCCCGATTATGTCCCCTCATCTGTGAGATATAATCATCCAGTGAAAGCGAACTTTGGGCGACAGCCAATGCCGGAAGGCCCCAAAATAGTAGTAGTATTAACTTTTTCATGATAAAAGGGTATAAGTTACGGGTAAAACAAATAGAGTCAGAAGGGCTGAGACCAGTAATCCTCCCATTATACAGGCAGCCATTCCACCAAACATTGCATCAAAGAGAAGTGGTACCATTCCTAAAATTGTTGTCCCTGAGGCAAGCATAACGGGCACGACTCTTGATATGGTTGCACGTACCACAGCCTTTGTGAGCGAGGTCTCGCCCACCGCCTCAACAGCGATTCTGTCAACCAGCACTATCGAATTCTTGATATTCATTCCTATCAACCCCAACAATCCTAAAAGTGCAAAGAAATCAAACATCTTTCCGCTTACTGCCAAGCCCAATGCAACACCTATAAATATTAACGGTAGCATTAACAGGATTACTATCGGACGCTTTATATCACGGAAAAGGAAGAGCAGAATCATAAAAATCAGAATAAAGGTAATTGGCAACTTTGCAGCTAAAGCACTATTACTCTCGGTCTGACTCTCAGCCTCGCCCAACACAATAAACTCATAACCTTCAGGGAGTTCTATAGCTTCAACGCTTTCCATAACCCGATTGAATGCCTCGCTGGTATTCACATTACGAACCGGATCACACATTGCCGACATAATCCGTTCGCTATTGTAGCGATTCAAACGATTATAGCGATACTCTACCTGAAAGTTCTTCATTACTTGATTTAGCGGAATAACCTCACCACTTGCGGCAAAAATTGGGATACTCTTCAAATCATCCAGACGTCCACTATCGGCACGCATGCTCTTTACAACAATAGGCATAACCGTCACACCCTCACGAAACTCTCCTACCTTAATTCCAGTTGTCATCATCCTCAGAGCATTGGCAGTTACAACCCTATTTACACCCAAACGTCCACCTCGCTCCTGTGAGAAATTTGATACAAAGAGAGGAACTCTGTTTCCCCAGCTGCTCTTAACATTATTAACCATATCTATCGAATTCATCGAATCAAGCAGAACAGTCGTATATTTCTCAAGAGTATCTATACTCTCGCCCCAAACTCCAATCTCAATAAGCGACTCCACAGCCGGTGACAATTTAAAGAGTGAACTCTTCGCCATAACATCCGGGAATGAATCTGCAACATAGTTACTAAAACGCTTCTCCACCTCGGCACTATAACGCTTATCCTTCAACTCAACCAGAATATTACCAAAATTGGGCATAGGGCCAAAAGAGGTACTAGCCAGATAGTAACGTAAAGGCGAAGCACCACAGGTCATAGAGACGCACTCAACCTCGGGCTGTTCCATCAGGTAGTTACACATCTTGTTCAGAGTTGCCTCAGTATTGGCAATAGAGTACCCCTCAGGCATAAAGCAATCTGCACGAAAATAGGGTTTATCCATATTTGGGAAAAAGTTCTTCGGCAGCTCTCCCATAAGTATAAGCGAGGCCACAAAAAGAGTACACGTAGCAACAACTACTCCCCATCTGTAACGTATTAAACTTTCAAGTATTGATGCAAATCTATTGTAGAATTGGTTATTGTAAGGATCCCTCATTTGTTCCACATCTATCTGCGGCAAATATCTGTTTGCCCACAAAGGGGTCTGAGTCAATGCCAATATCCAACTTAACCCTAATGATATTGCCAAAACAACAAAAAGAGGACTGATAATCTCGGAAACAGAACTTTCAGCTAAGTATAATGGCAGAAATGATATTACTGCAATCAGCGTGGCTCCGAGCAAGCCCCACATTGGCGATATGGCTCCATCAACAATTGCCTTTATACGTGGAACACCTCTACGCATATTGACAATCGCATTGTCGGTAACCACGATTGCATTATCAACCAACATTCCCATTGCAATGATAAATGCAGCGAGTGACGTTCTGTTCAATGAACCTCCAAACAGCTCCATCAAAAGCAGAGTTCCACCTATTGAGAAGATCAATGATGAAGAGATAACAGCTCCTGCTCTTACCCCCATAACCATAAGAATTATCAACGCTACAATAACTATCGACTCTACCAGATTCAACAGGAAACCTAAATTTGCCTGCTCCGCAATAATATCCTCGGAGTAGAGCGGAGTCAATTCAATACCTTCGGGAAGTGTAGATAGAATCTTTTCCAGACGCTCATTCACACTGCTGCCCACCTTTACTACATCATAACCATCCTCGGTTGAGACACCTATACCAATCGCCTTATCGCCATTCACCCTCATCAAAACTGTCGCCGGCTCCTGGTAGGAGTGTATAACATGTGCAATATCGCCCAACCTGATCTCAGTCCCTGCCCGTGTAATAATTATCTGATTCTCAATATCAGACAACGTTTTATAACTCCCTTCAGCAAGAACTTTAAGGCTCTGTGCCCCAACGCTCCGCTCTCCAGGATTAAGAAGAGTATTACTACTCTGTAATGTAGCGGTCAAATCCTCAACATCAACACCATAATCTGCCAGCTCTGATAAAGATAACTGCAATAAAACAACCTCCTGTTGCAAACCAAACAGAGCAACGCTCTTTACTCCCTCAATTGAAGATAGGCGCCTGCGTATCGATTCCGCATATTGACGGAGATCCGCATCGCTATATCCTGCATCACCACTCAATCCCCAATATAGTCCATAAACATCACCAAAATCATCTGCAACTCTTATAGGCGAGGCTTCCGACGGCAAAGTTGCCTGAACATTCAAGCACTTTCTCCTCAATTCATCCCATAGCTGTGGCATCTTTGCCGCAGGAGTCCCCGGATCTAACTCAACCTTTATCTTTGCGTAACCGAATCCCGATTCCGAGCGAATCTTATGGATATTCCGCATCTTTCTAACCTCAACCTCTATCGGTTCTGTTATCAGTTGTTCAACCTCATCAGGATTCGCCCCTGGATAATCAACACTAATAACTGCTGTCTTAATAACAAATGGGGCATCCTCCTTCTTACCTAGAGAATAGAATGCCACACCTCCCCCCACAATTGTGAGCAAAAGAAAGAATCCGATTACCTTCGGATACTTCAAAGCGTATTGAGCAATATTCATAACCTCGTAATTTCAACTACTCTATACGCAATACGTAGTCACCTCGTTACAAAAAAAAAAGAGCAATCCTACTTTGGATTGGTCTTTTAATTTTTAACTGATTGATTTTCAGTGTTAGTTTTTACGAAAATTGCGAAATCCTACATAGAAGACTACATGGAGGTCGTAATCAAGCCCAAAAACTACGAATGCAAAGGTAAATAAAACTTTTGAAAG
>JAGBFU010000066.1 GCA_017936285.1 Marinifilaceae bacterium
ACTCAACTTGTGCTTAGTTTTGCCAAAAGGTTATTTTTCAATCCCTGCAATGCACTGAACTCCAAACCTAACTCACAGACAATCAGGATACTCTCTCCTTATCGCAATATTTCGCTTTTTTCTTTGGTGTTTATTTTAAGAATATGACTACATAAACTATATTTTTATACTTTTGTCACACAATCATAGCATAAAAACAACTTATATTTAGATTATGAAACACACTTATTTCGCAGTCATCCTAGATACTGCTTACCGGGTTTCTATATATGACGATATTCAGAAAATGGGATTACCTAAAGATTCCATGGCTTCATGTAGAACATGGATGTATAGCTACGAGGCAAACAATGATTTAGTTAAAACATATGAGAATAATTATAAAACTGCACCTATAACACATCCTTTGACACGCCAAGATATAACCGACATATTCAGCTCTACTCATGATATATCTATAAATATCCCGGACTCTCTGCAAAATGAGAAAAATTTATTCTTATGTCGATTTAGCAATTGGCGTTGGTTCCCAATAAGAGAAGGGTTTGTTTATGGCGATAGCGTTTATTTTAAAAACGTAACAATAAAACAATTATATCGCATGGCAAAAATCACCAATTCAGGGGAATGTCGTGTGTATGGCGATGTGATATCATTAAATGGTAGGGGCGAAATTGTTAAGTACAATTGTACGGGAGATTCTATATTATTTAAAATAGCATATAATTGTAACGAAAAAGAAACACAAGAGAAAAAGACAATGACATCATTCTATTGGGGCAGAAATAACCGTATGGTACCACTCACTAAGGAGTGCCAATTATGGTCTATTAATGAAAATACGCTTGATTATAAGCCGTACTCCAGTGAACTTTACGGAAAGTATAAACCGGTATTTTATTTATTTGAAGCAAAGATGCCGTCCTGGACATTCTTTTATGATGACAAATTGCCACGTCCGTTAGGGTTTATACCGAGTGAAAATATTGACGAAGCGTATTTGATACAATTCTAAACAATTATAATTTTAGAATACTGCTATCTGAATTTATTTGTAACTTTGTAAGTTATAGCTACCTACCTATGAAAAGTCTGCTGTTATGTGTCGTTATCTTCTGTTTTGGTATAATTAATACCAGGGCAGGAGGAGATATTGTTAATGATACATCAGCGCGCTCTGTCATTACCACGTCTTCAATCTCTGATATTGTAGCCACCTACTCAAAAAACATGACCGACTATGCTGTTAATAGTCGAGGAGAGAAATTATATCTGCATATAGACAAAGAGTGTTGCCAACCCGGTGATACTCTTTTCTTTAAAGGTTATCTGGTATCGGCAGTTACCAACGTGCCGGTTGATTACAGTCGTTATATATACGTTGAGGTGGTAGATAGACGCGAGTTGGTATATCTAAGAGAGAAGATATCAAAAGATACCATGCTGAATGCATTTTGTGGTTATCTTCCTATGTCCGAAAATCTTCACCAAGGCGAATATTTCATTCGAGCATATACTTACAGCATGCAAAATGAACCAGAAGAGTTTCTGTTTCGCAAGCGCATAAGAGTTATCAATCCCCACGATAATAGAATTAAATATAGTGCCGATGTAGAAACGCTACGTAATGGTAAACGTATTCTCAAGATACAATTTCTAAATGCTCAGAATGAACGTTATGAGAATATAGCATTTCAATACAAAATCCCCGGCGAGACTCCAGATAGCACATTCTTAGTCGGTCAGACCGGATATAATGGTCAATGTCGTATAGAGATTAACAATTCTCAATCTGATCATATCTGGATAAGTTTTGACAATAGTGCACTATGGTCCTTTGAGAAATATATTCCTATCCCAGGGGCAAAACGAGATTTCGATCTTCTGTTTTTTCCTGAAGGGGGAGCCCTGATTCCCGGTGTTAAACAACGTATAGCATTTAAAGCTATTGGAAGAGATGGTATGGGTATCGCTGTTGAGGGGATTGTCAGAAACTCGGCAGGGATGAGAGTAGCCGACTTTACAAGCAATCATTTAGGCATGGGTAGTTTCTATTTGCAAACGAGCCTGAATGAAACGTATCATGCAGAGAGTAAAAGCGAGCAGGGGGTAAAAAAAGAGTTTTCCCTTCCCAAACCTGAACATAATGCAATCGCTCTGCAATTAGAGAGTAATGGAACCGAAGTAATATATAAAACTCTCAGCTCAGGATTAATGGCTGATTACTCGGATAAATTTATTCTTATTCACTCCAGAGGAATTCCATTGGCCATATCACCATTAATGAGTATGGAGGGTAAGATAATGAACTTGTCTTCAGCGCCTGGAGGAATTATTCATTTTGCCATTATTGATATACATGGGAATGTTTATAGTGATCGTTTATGGTTTCACCATCATCAGTCATATAGTAAAGAGATTTTGTTAGATGCACCTGCACACAATATACATCCTCGTGACGATGCCAAGATGAAGATATTGCTTGATAGCTGTGTACCATTTGAATTGAGCAATTGTTCCATAAGTGTGACAAATAATGGTCAGATGCTATATAGTCCAAATGGAATGACCATTGAATCCAACCTTCTGCTAACATCGGACTTAAAAGGTTATGTTGAGAGTCCGGGATATTACTTTAATACCAATAATGCAGATAATAACGATGCACTGGAACATCTGCTCCTGACTCAAGGGTGGAGCAAGTTCTCGTTAACCGATGTTTTAAGAAACTCCTATTCACGTGACCGTAAATATTATATGGAACGAGGACAATTCTTAAGCGGTAGAGTAAAGAATTATTGGGGTAAACGCCCATTATATGATAATAGTATTATTCTTATTGGTACGAACGGGATAGCTCGGGAATTACAGACAGACAGTTCCGGTTACTTTGTAGAGGAAGATATTTGGTATGACGAGGGGACTCGTTTTATCGTTCAGGCACTAACGCCAAAAGGTAGAAGTAATTTGGAGTTGCAGCTCGATAATCAGGAGTTTCGAATTTCCAAATCTATAGAACCATTATCCGTATGCTGCAATGATATCGACTTTTACACAAAATATGGTAAAGATTACATTTTTGCCGATAATGGAGAGCGAATTACCACGATGGGCGAGGTTAAGGTCCAAGGAGGGCCTATGGCTATGCGAAAACAGATTGTTGAAGAGTATGTCAAACGCGATATGCGCAGAATGTTTCATTTGGGTGTTACGGATATTCAATCTTATGGTTCTGCTCCGTGGAGTACCACAGGCCTGCTTGGTGCTCGTTCTGCTGCGTATAGAATATATGCAGATTTGTTACATGCAGCTGACAATCATACCGAGCCAGTAAAAAGACCAGGAGGAAATGCTTTTAATCGACCTCAGATCAATTTTCTGAGTCTTCCCAATGTAGATGAAGATTTAGCACGAGCATGGAGCGCAATAGAGGATAGTGACAATGTTGGTAACGGTGAAAGAGCGAAAACATTGATTCAAAGAAATGATTATCACCCTCCACGACTGTTAGGGACATCTGTTTTGTTACTTGACGAATCTGCGTGGACAGCTTGGAATGGGGGCATTCAGAATATCCCTATATGGGATTTTACTGTTAATAATTTTGAAATTCAATTTAATATGCAGACCATTGTTCCGTTTGCTCCTCAGCAGAATAATGTGGAGTTTTATGTTCCAAGTTATAATGTTGATACCGAATTGTTAAAGGAGATGGTTGATGAAAAGATTACCAGATATTGGAATCCTAATGTAAAATTAAGTTCTGACAAACCTTTTGAGTTCACCTTCCCGACGGCCGATGGAGCAGGTAATCGTTCCTACACAATTACCATTGAAGGAATAACTGAAAACGGAACCCCTATCCACAAAACATTCCAATATAGTTTGTAAAATATGGGCGAGGAATCAATTTGAAACCTCGCCCGAAATATTTTTTGTGTATGGTTGTTCTTTAGAACATGTAGTCCCAGGCAGGGAGAAGTTCCGGCTTTTGAGTTGCAGCCTTTTGTGCCTTCTCGCTAAGGAACTGCTTGTTGATAACAATACGGAACATATACTCGTCAAACCAACCATCAGTGAATGTCAAGTAACCGTTGTGTCCCTTTGGTCCCCAGCTGTTCTCGAACTGCCACTTAACAGGTTTGTCGTTCTCGTCGGTATCGCAAGCCATAAGAAGCATTGCGTGCGATGAACCGCTTTGGCGTGTAAGGATTCTTGCCTTTTTATCCATGCTTGTCAAATCAATACCAAGCAAACCTTGATAGTCATACTGGCCAAGAGCCAAAACTCCGTCGGTAATGTTCATCTGTTTTGCAACATCGCACGATGCGTACATTGCCTGATTGGCTTTGATTGATGCAAGAGCCGATGCCTTGATCTCGTCGTTTGGAAGATTCAAGTAGATCCAGTTGATACCCTCGATAGAGTTTCTATAGTTGGCAATCTCGTAAACCTTGTAGTATTCGCGGGTAGGATCGTTCATAATCATAATATATTGCTGAGGGTTGTAGTTCTCAGGAATAATTGATTTGTAGAACTCCATTGGAGTAGTGGTCAATGTTTTGTCCTCACCGGCATTATTGGTATATCTCCATGTGAATTGGGTTGGAGGCTCTCCCAAGCAGAAGGCTAACAAGCGATATACTTGAGACATTGTTTCAAGTTTCTGCTCACGTAGAGCGCTCTCTTTGGCTTTTGTATCGGCCATTGTACGAATCTTGTATGCTCCTCCGCGCAATAGTTCATTTAGAAGTGCTGCTAATTGGTCGGTGTTGTTTGAGTGGATAGTCTCGGGCATTACATCGGCAGGAACAACTCCATACTTCTCTGCCAAGTTGTAGAACAGGTTCCAGACACCACCATCGTCAACTGGGTTCTTTAAGTAGAAAACCACCTCTTCATCGGTAATTGATTTGCCTGTGGTTGCAATGATATTCTCTAGGAATAGATTTGCCTTCTCAAGCATATCGTAGAAGTATAGATAGTTTTTAGAGAAGTGGAAAGAACCGTTAACGTTGAATTTCTTAATTGCTGCAGGGCGCAACACATTATACGATGTAAACATCCAGCAACGACCGGAACTTTGTTGGTTGGTAATTCCCTTTACGTCAACTCTATATTTAAAGTTGTGGTCCACGCTGTTTGTTACACTGTGGTCGTGTACCAACTCTTTCAATGTAGCGTTACTCATTACAACATTCTGAATTGCCTTGGCATTCTGATAGTTGTTGTAATCATTCTTAAAAGAGCTTATCTCTTTCTCGGTTAATGTTTGTGCCATGGCTGCCGATGCCGAAAGGATCAGGAACATGGCTGTCAACTGTAGTTTTTTCATTGTGTTATTGTTATTTAGTTTATCTATTTCTTATCTTTTTGTAGCTCCAGCATAGGGCAAGGATAATCAGGAAGCATATAACAATTGTTGCTCCGCTCGGAGTGTTCAACAGAGCCGATGCCCACAATCCGATTACCGACCCAAAGATACTGATTAGTGTTGAGAGAATCAGCAACTTTTTGAAATCTTTTGTCATTAAGCTTCCAATGGCTTGAGGGATTGTCAGGTATGAGATGACAAGAATGATTCCTGCCAGCTTCATGCACAAGACAATTGTCAATGCAATGATTATCATGCTGCCATACTCAAGCAGTACAATGTTTCTGTTGTTGGTTTTGCAGTACTCCTTATCGAATGCAAAGTAGAATAACGGGCGATAGAGCAGGGCAAAGAAGAGCACAATTATTGCTGTAAGAATTGCAGCAAATGTTAGTAACTCGGGTGTTACCGTAAGTATGTTTCCAAACAGGAATGAGACTAAGTTGGGAACATAGCCGGGAGTCATGTTCATAAAGAGAATACCGATAGCCATACCTACCGACCAGAAGATTCCTATCAGTGAGTCTTCGCGAATCTTCTTGTCTTTTGAGAGCCATGTAAGGGCTATTGATGAGATCAGAGCACCGACAGTTGCTCCCAATAGTGGTGTTACCCCTAAATAGTATGCAACACCCAAGCCTCCGAACGAGGCGTGAGTTATTCCTCCTCCGATAAATACCATTCTTCTTGCCACAATGTATGTGCCTACAACTCCGCAGCAGATGCTGATTAGCAGAGTGGCTATAATTGCATTTTGAAAGAAGCTATATTCAAGTAGTGACTCCATAGTTCTATTTGTGATTGTCTGTTTCGCATCCGCAGTTATGGCTGTGCGGAGCATTGTGGTTATGCAGGACTCGATGAGGTATATTTCCGTGACTAACTAACTCTATGGGGCAGTTGTATGCCTGTAAATCCTGGTTTGTAATGATATTCGAGTTGTGGTAGTGTAATCCTCGGTTGACGCAGGCAATGCTCTTTACGTAGCTGCATATTGTACCAATATCGTGCGATACCATGACTATAGCCATGTTTTGGTTCAGTTTATTCAATAGTGAGTAAAACTCCTTCTCAAAGTTGGCATCGATGTAGGTTGTTGGCTCGTCAAGTACCAATATACCCGGGTTTGATATGATGGCTCTGCATAGCAAAACTCTTTGAACCTGGCCTCCCGACAGGTCGCCAATGGCACTATGGCGATATTCGCTTAAACCGTACTGTTCCAACAGTCTGTTCGCTCTGTTTTTCTCCTCTTTGGTGTATTTCGCGAATAGAGATTTTCCCGGCATTAATCCCGACAGGACAACTTCGGTTACTGTTATGGGAAAACGTTTGTCAAACTTTTGGTTTTGTGGCAGATAGCCAAAAAGATTCTCGCTTTCTGTGCTATATTTAATTGTTCCGTTATAGGGTTTTATTATGCCAAGCAGTACCTTTAGAAGAGTGGTTTTTCCTCCTCCGTTCGGGCCGATTATTCCAAGAAAATCGCCCTTGCGAATTGTCAGATTTACGTTATTGAGAATTGTTTTCCCCTCGTAACCTGCATCAATGTTTTCAAGTCTTATCAACTCCTCCATTACTCCATGTATTTTTCAAAGTTGTCGGCAAGTCGCTCCATCTCTGCAATATAGTTCTCGGCCAATGGGTTGAAGATAACTATAGTTGCCCCGCACTCATCGGCAATCTGTCGGCATTGGGTTTTGTCACTCTCCTCTTGCATAAGAAGCAACTTGACATTTTCACTCTTTGCCTGTTCAATGATACTTTGCAGGTGTCCGGGCGAGGGCTCCTTTCCGTGTTCCTCTATGGATAGTTGTTCCAATCCGTAATCTGCAGCAAAGGCGGTCAGGGCAGGGTGGAAGATAATAAAACTCTTTGCCTCTTTCTGACTGAATAGTGCGGAAAATCGTTGGTCAAGAGAATCTAATTTTTGGGAGAGTTGTATGTAACTATTAGTAATCTCTTCACTCTTTTCCGGGTAGAGTTTGATTAGCTCGTTGGCAATAGCAAGGCTCATCTTTTTCATGCTCCTAACAGATAACCATACGTGCGGGTCGCAGTGGTGTTGGTGCGTGCAATGCTCCGAGTGCTGGTGCGCGTGGTTCTCGGCAGCAAGGGCAATCCCTTTTATGCTTTTGTCATTTTGCAATGCCGGTAAAAGTTGCGCCTCTTCGAAAGGAAGAGTGCCAAAGTATATGCAAGCTTTACTGTCATGCAGTTTTTTTAGTGTCTCGATGGAAAAATCGCCACTCTCAGGACTCATCCCTTTGGGAATAAGGGTGTTGACCTTAATAGATGAGTCGGTCAAGCTGTTTACAATGTATTGCAGCGGAGCTATGGTTACACTAATATACTCCTCGGTGTTTTGTCGTGGATTACAACTTAACAGAGTGCTGATTGCTACTATAGTTAAAAGTATTGTTTTGCTCATCAAGTTGATTTTCTGTGTTTTACGTGTAATGTAAATTTATTGTTTATTCATTTGAATCCTCGCCCCCAAAATTAGTAAAAAAAGGCTATTTTTGTCTTTTGAACGGAGCTTAATATTAATATGGAGCTTCCACCTATATTGTTGGACAAATTTGAGAAGGATATGCAGTTTATATTGGCAAGACATGGCGAGACCGAGGAGAATCTGCGCGATGAGTTGCAGGGACAACTTCCCGGAGTTTTGACTGAATTGGGGTGGCAACAGGCACGCGATTTGGCCAAGGCAATGCAGGAGTTTGAGTTCGATGTTGTAGTGAGCAGTGATTTGGCTCGCAGTTACAATACAGCTAAATGTGTGGCTGATTTGAAAGGGATGGAGGTAGAGCCAACCCCGCTTCTTCGTGAAATGGATTGGGGAATCTATACAGGACAGGCATTGAAAGAGGTGAGTTGGTATAATTTGCCTGAGAGTGTCGAGAGTATTCAGGCTCTGTATGACCGTGCCAAGGCTTTTGTTGATTATCTGCGCGAAAAGTATCAGGGAAAGCGAGTGTTTGCTGTTGGTCATGGTGCTGTGAATCGCGCCATTGAGACTGTAATTACCGGTGCCGAACCTATAAGTATGGTTGAGTTGCCGATTATGACCAATACAAGCTGGAAGATTTATGAAATATAGGGTATGAAGATCTATACAAAAACAGGTGATGCGGGAATGACCGGAATCTACCGTAATGAGCGAGTTGCAAAGGACTCGCCCAGAATAGAGGCTAATGGCGAGCTTGATGAGTTGGATTCATGTATAGGTGTGGTTCGTTCGCAGTTGCCGGCAAGTCATGAGTTTCAACCGATACTTAGAGATGTGCAGTTGGCGTTGATGGAGATTATGGCGCAGGTTGCAACACCAAGTTCTGAGCGTGAGGCTGTAAAGCCTTTGCCTGAAAATTTGGTGGAGTGCTGTGAAAAGCATATTGATGAGCTTCAGGAGCGTTGCGATGCAATGGGACTTGATTGCGGATGTTTTATCTTGCCGGGAGGAACTGCGGTGTCGGCCTTTTGTCACCTGGCAAGAAGTGTGGCTCGCAGAGCCGAACGCCGTTTGTGGACTCTTCACAAGATAGATCCTCTTCCCGAGGAGGCGCTTGTTTTTGTGAACAGATTGTCGGACATGTTATACTCAATGGCCCGTTTGGAGCAGTGCGCAAGCGGAATGGATGAGGAGCGCTGGCGCTCTTTTGCATGTAAATTTTAATTTGTTTAGCGTAGAGTTATGATATACGGACACGGTGATGATGGTTACTGTACCGATGTGAATATTGTGGCCGATTTTTCGACCAATGTCTGGTATGGCGCAGAGAGTGAGCCATTGGTGCGTTTTTTGCAGAAACGTATCCCAATGATTCTGCACTATCCTGAACCCAATGCAGACTCTTTTGCATTTGCCGTATCGGAGTTTCATGGGGTGGGCGAGGATTCAGTTCTTGTAGGTAATGGAGAGACCGAACTTATATATCTTATTGCCCAGGCGTTTCGCGGAGCTGATACTGTTATATTTATCCCCTCGTACTCGGAGTATGCAGATGCTTGTGAGATGCATGGCCATAAGGTGAGTTATCAGCACTACGGAACTGAGATAAAACCAAACGATGGCAAGTTGGTGATAATCGGGAATCCCAATAATCCCAACGGAAAGTTGATGCATCGTGAGCAGATTGTTTCAATATTGGAAACCTCGCCCGAAAGAGTTTTGGTTGTCGATGAGGCATTTATCGATTTTACCATCGGCAATAACAGTGTTGTGGATTTGGTTGAAAAGTACAACAATCTGATAGTGGTGCGCTCAATGACCAATAAATTTGCAATTCCAGGTTTACGTTTGGGTTATATGGTTGCAAATCCTGAATTGGTAAATCGGGTTAAACGTTTTGCATATCCCTGGAGAGTGAATGTTCTGGCTGTAGAGGCGGGAAAATTCCTTTTGCAGCGCAAGGAGTCATTGAGTGGCTCTTTGTTGACAATGTTTCAGCGTAAGGAGAATCTGCAATCGGCAATATTGAGAATCAAGGGGTATGAGCCGAAATCGTCCGATACTACATTCTTTTTGGTAAAGTGTGCTTTCGATGTTGACCATTTGAAGGAGTGGCTGTTGGAGAGGCATGGAATATTGATTCGCAGTTGCTCAAATTTCAAGGGGTTAAGTAGTCACTATTTCCGATTGAATACGTTAAATGAGAAGCGTAATGCAATGCTGGTCGAGGCATTGGAGCTGTATGCGCAAGAGAATAGACAGAGCAATGGGGTTAAATAGTAAACTGTTCGTATCCTTTTTTAAAATAGGAGGTTTTACAATCGGAGGTGGTTTTGCCATGATTCCGCTTATGCAGCGCGAGGTTGTGGAGAAGCATGGCTGGTTGGATGAGAAGGAGTTTATCGATATTTTAGCGGTGGCTCAATCCTCGCCAGGAATATTCGCCGTAAATATGGCGACGTATGTCGGTAAGAAGATTGGAGGAGCCGGTGGTGCATTTATGGCGGTGTTGGGAAACATTATGCCCTCGCTCGTATCAATCCTGGCAATTGCTATGTTCTTCAGGAGTTTCCGTGAAAATCAGGTAATTGAACATATCTTTATGGGGGTGCGCCCTGCGGTTGTTGCCTTGATTGCTGCTCCGGCATTTAAGATGGCAAAGAGCCTTGATATAGGGTGGAATAACTTTTGGATACCGATAGTCGGTGCAGTGCTTATCAGTTTTATGGGGGTTTCGCCAATCTATGTGATATTGGGAGCCGGATTGGGAGGTTTTATTTATGGGTGGATAAAACGCAGAATGAAAGGGGGTGAGAAATGACAATCCTCTTTAAGTTGTGGTACGTATTCACAAAGATTGGAATTTTTAATTTTGGTGGCGGCTATGCTGTTATGTCGCTCATCCAGAATGAGATGGTAGAGAAAAACGGTTGGATGAGTGCCGCTGAATTTACCGATATTGTGGCAATCAGCCAAATGACTCCAGGCCCGATAGGAATTAACTGCGCAACCTATGCAGGTTATACCGCTGCAATGAACAGTGTTGAGGGTGGTTCGGTTCTGTTGGGAATTATTGGCTCGATAGTGGCAACATTTTCGCTTATCTCATTGCCATTTCTTTTGATGCTCTTAGTGAGCAATTTTTTGACCAAACATCGGGAGCATCCGATTGTTAAGGATATATTTTCGGCTTTGCGTCCTGCAATCGTTGGTTTAATTTTGGCTGCCTCGGTACTTCTTCTAAGCAAGGAGAATTTTGGCGATTACCCACATTGGAGTAATATTGTGGGCGATGGCTTTGCTCAATTGTGGGTTGAGTATAAACAGTTTTTTGTCAGTATAGTGATATTTGTCGGAGCATTTATTGCCTCAAAGTGGTACAAGGTAAATCCAATCCTGTTGATGTGTATAGGCGGAGTTATCGGTTACGTTGTGTATGATTTGTTAGGATGAACAGAGTGGTTCGGTATATAGGGGGGATAGCCTTGATTGCAGCTCTTTGTGCGGTGGTCGGGGTACTCTTTGTTGCTCCCTATATGGTAAATGATGGCTACAACATGGCAGCGACGCTCTATTTGGGTAAGGTGACATGGGTGGTAGTTGCTGCCTCGCTTATAGTGGCAATTATCAATCGCCGATTTTTTGCAGTTGGGTGGAGCGATATCATGATAGTTGCATTTGCGCTGTTACTCTATCTGAATAGTTCATCTTTAGGTTTATACAAAGAGCAGGTGCTGTTACTGCTCTCAATATACTACTCAATTCGTTTGCTCTGTACATTGGTTGATCGGAGTAGATATATCTTTCCGCTCATTTTGTGCGGTGTACTTGCTGCACAACTCTATATTGCCTATTCTCAGCTCTTTTTAGGCGAGGTTTCAAACCATGCCCTTTTTGCATTTACCGGCTCGTTTGAAAATCCGGGGCCTCTGTGCGGATTTGTTGCAATGCTTTTGCCAATCCCGATATATTATGCATTTAAAGATGGAGCCCTTGCACTGTCCGAAAATAAATTGTTGAATATCACAAACACGTTCGTAAAGTATTGTGCCGCGGTTGTGGCTATGGCAGGGGTAGCGTTGGTAGTTGCAGGGGGTAGCAGAACCGCACTCATCGCTTTGGTCGTGGGGTGTTTGATGCTCTTCGTAAATCGAGAAATGTTCAATAAGTTGCGTGGATGGTATAGAGACAATCGGAAATTGGCAATAGCGGTTATTTCAGTTGTGGTGGTGTTGGCTGTTGTGGCTCTATATCTTCTGTTTATAGCAAAAGCCGACTCAGCATTCGGCCGTCTGTTGTTATGGCGAACCTCCTTTGCTGCGATTGTTGAGAATCCGTTTTGGGGTGTAGGGTTGGGCAGATTTACCTCTTGCTATGGTGAGGTTCAGGCAGAGTTGTTGTCAGGTTTGGAGCCTACCGATATGTGGGTACGTGTTGCCGATGTGCCCCAATATGCCTTTAATGAGTATCTCCATTTCGGTGTTGAGGGCGGTGTTGTTGCAATGTTGCTTTTGGTTGGGATATTGGCCTACACAATCTATAGATCATTTAAATGTGGTTCTGTTCAGGGCAGAGTGTATGGGGCTTGTTTGGTGGTTCTGGCAATATTTGCATTCGCATCATATCCTTTCCACGTTTTACCGTTTATGGTTGTGGTAACTGTTGTTGTTGCCACTGCTGTGTCGAACTTTGAGAGGGGGTTTGGACGATACTACGATAGAGCTCTATTTGGGTTAGCGCTTCTCTGTTGCTCGTTTTTGGTTTGGCGAACCCCTCACTATTCCGATGAGAAGTTGACACAGTGGAGCAGTGAGAGGCGTTACTATAACATGGATATCTTTGAAACAACGGTTGATAATTATGGTAAGTTGCTCCCGGATTTTGGTGACAATTATGCCTTCCTTTTTGAATATGGACGAGCTTTGGCCCAGACCGAACAGTATGAGTTGAGCGATTCTATTCTGTTAATGGGAAGTGCTTTGAGCAAGGATCCTATGTTCTTGAATCTTTTGGGTAAGAATGCAGTTGCTCGTGGCAACTATAATAGTGCCGAGCAATATTTTAAGCAGTCCGTAAGATTGCTTCCAAACCGTCACTACCCTTTATACCTGCTTTTTGATATGTATCTTCAGAAAGGTGATACCCTTAATGCCCGCATTTGGGGCGAAAGGGTGCTGAATCAACCTCCAAAAGTCAACTCCAAATTCATCCAGGAGAAACAATCTGAAGTCAGCACCCGACTGAAATAGGTATCTATTATCCCATCTTACCGGTAAGGTAGGCCTTGGTGCGTTCATCCGATGGATTTGTGAACATCGTGTAGGTGTCATCGTACTCAACCAATTCACCGAGATACATGAACATTGATTTCGATGATATACGCATCGCTTGACCCATATTATGGGTAACTATAAGAATAGTAACCTCTTTTTGCAGCTCCTGCATCAGCTCCTCAATATGTGCTGTTGCGATTGGGTCGAGCGCAGAGGTTGGTTCGTCCATAAGTAGTACATCGGGTTTCATTGCTAACGCGCGTGCGATACACAATCTTTGTTGCTGACCACCGGAAAGGAATGTACCCTTTTTATTCAGTACATCTTTAACCTCGTCCCATAGTGCTACGCTTTTTAAGCAGCGTTCAACAGTTTCGTCTTTCTCTTTTTTCGATAAACGAATCCCATTGAGTGCGTAGCCTGAAAGTACATTATCGTAGATACTCATTGTAGGGAATGGTGCCGGACGCTGAAAGACCATTCCCACTCGGCGACGCACATCAATAGGTTCCATAGAGATAATATTCTCGCCATTCAATAAAATCTCTCCCTCTACTCGTATGTTGGGATATAGATTGTGCATAAGATTAACTGCACGTAAAAGTGTGGATTTTCCACATCCTGAGGGTCCCATAATTGCGGTGATAGTGTTACGCTCAATTGCCGCAGAAACATATTTTACCGCCATGGTCTGTTTTGTATATGAGACACAGGTCTTTTTAAATTCAAGTATAGGTTTTACTGATTCCATTTTTTTGCAAGGTATTTAGCCGTAATATTTAATGTAAGAACAAATAGTAGCAAGAAGAGTGAGGCTCCCCAAATCAGTTCTTGAAGATTGGGATCGTTGAAGAACTCCCAGATAAGCAGAGGTACTGCTGATATAGGTTTGTCAATCGCAAAGCGGATGAATGAGCAACCTAATGCTGTAAACATGAGAGGGGCTGTTTCGCCTATTACGCGTGAGATTGCTAACAGCACGCCTGTAAAGATACCTCCGAAGGCTGCGGGAAGCTGTACTCTCAACATTACGCGAGCACGATTACCTCCAAGAGCCAATCCGGCCTCCTTAAGCGATGCAGGCAGGATTTTCAATGTCTCCTCGGTTGAGCGAATGATAAGTGGTAACATCATGATAAAGAGTGCCACGCTACCGGCAATGGCCGAATAGCCTTTCATTGGAACAACGACCCAGATATATACTACAATACCAATGATAACCGATGGAGTTCCTTGTAAAAGGTCGGTAAGGTAGCTTACAGTTTGAGCAAATCTGCTTTTGGGATTCTCTGCCAGGAATGCACCGCATAAAATTCCTAATGGAACTGCAAAGAGTGTTGCCATTGTAAGCATCAACATTGTTCCTATAATTCCATTGGCAATTCCGCCGGGTATTGGCTCACCGGATTCAATAGCCTTCATTGCTTTATATGCTGTTGGAGTAGGTTCGGTGAAGAATGACCACGAAAGTTGATCATAACCACGTAGAAACACCTCTCCTAAAATGGCGAACAGGGGAACTGCAGTTAGTGCTGCTAATAAACATACAAGCCATAACATTGCTTTATCCTGTGCCAAACGATTTTTAATTTTCAACTTATCCATAGTTATGCTATTCTTGCACGTTTAATCATTATTTTGCCAATCAAATTGATAAATGCAGTAATCAGGAATAGTATTAAGCCTATTGCAATTAGCGAGGAGAGTCTTAAATCATCAGCCTCACCGAATTGGTTGGCTATAATAGAGGCCATAGAGTTTCCTGTTGAGGTGATTGAATCGGGAATATTGTTGGTGTTACCAATAAGCATGGTTACTGTCATTGTTTCGCCTAATGCACGACCAATTGCTAAAATATAGGAAGAGAAGATTCCCGAACCTGCAACGGGGAAAACCACCTTGCGAATAACTTCGGCGCGGGTTGCTCCCAGGCTGTATGCTCCCTCTTTCAAATCATTGGGAACCATCTTGATGAACTCGGCACTTAATGAAGCCGCATACGGTACAATCATAATAGCCAATACAAGAGAGGCTGTCAATATACCGGAACCTTGTGGTGAGATATTCAAACCCATAATCAATGGTCGCAATGTATAGAAACCCCATAAACCATATATGATAGAGGGGATTCCTGCTAAAAGATCGGTTACTGTACTTAATACCGATGCAACCTTTGTTCCTTTGAAGTACTCTCCGACAAAAAGTGCTACGGGTAGTGAAAAAGGAATGCAAAAAATAAGAGCTAACAGTGTTGTCATCAATGTGCCGGTAATAAACGGTAGTGCGCCATACTGCTCTGCACCCTCGGTATAGCTCCACTCTTTGGAGGTTAGAAATTTAAAGAATCCGAAATGTTCGAAAGCCTCGTAAGCATCAGTGACGAGGGCGTATATTACACCCCCGCACACAATAGGCATTATCAATGCAGCTACGAACAATAGGATTTTATATAATTTATCGTTCATTGCATTTTAGTTATTGCAGAATAGTTACCCCATTATATGTTACACTATTTAAATTTTTAATACTCAACTCCTTGGCTTTGGTTGGTAGTGGAGCATAATGCACCTCAGAGGTAATTTTTTGTGCCTCGTCAGAAAGAATGTATTGTATTAAATCGAGAGTTGCCTGAGCCTGCTCTTTGCTACGGTCAGAGTAATTCTGCTCCTTGTAGATAATCATCCAGGTGAAGGTTGAGATAGGGTATGCTCCCGGAGCATTAGAATTTGTAATAGAGCAACGTGTATCGCCTGGAATTTCGCCCGATGCAGCTGCAGAGATTGTTGTTGCTGATGGCAAAACGAATTCTCCTTGCTGATTTTCGATTAACGCAAAAGGTATTTTCTGAGCAAAGGCATACTCCGAGCCTACATATCCGATACTATTCTTTGTCTGTTTAATAACACCTGCAACGCCGGGATTACCCTTTGCAGCCTGTCCCGATGGGAAATTTACAGATTTGCCGGCGCCATATTTTGAAGCCCACATACTGCTCACCTTTGTAAGGTAATCGGTGAATACAAAGGTTGTACCTGAGCCGTCTGAACGGAATACCGGAATGATTGCCTCTGCGGGGAGTTGTACGTTAGGGTTAAGTGCTACTATGCGCTCATCGTTCCACATTTTAATCTCACCTGCGAATATGCTTGCAATAACCTGACCTGAAAGTTTAAGCTCACTTACTCCATCAAGATTATAGGCAAGAACTACAGCTCCCATACATGTTGGAATGTGAATGACTGCCGGCATATCAGCCATCTCTTTATCGGTAAGGAAAGCATCGCTACCGGCAAAGTCAACAATCTTATCACGCAGATTACGTACACCTCCACCAGATCCGATGCCTCCGTATGCTACCTGGTCTCCATTTACTTCTCCAAACTGCTCAAATACAACATTGTAGAATGGTAGAGGGAATGTAGCTCCTGCTCCTGAAAGCTCCTGAGCTTTACGTACATTGCTATTACCATTGCATGAAACAAGAGCCAGAAGGAGCATTATCATAAGAAGAAATATTGATAGAATTACTCCGCTGTTTGTTTTGCAGAAAAAATTCTTGAATCTAGTATTAATCTGTGTCATAGTCAATATTTTTAAATTTAGGTTAGAAACCGAAATAGCAGTTTATGTAGGCTGAATATCCGTTGTCGCTACCACCTGCTTTTGGAATATTTACTCTGAAGTTTGGAGCAAGCTTTACATATTTACATACCTTGAATTGGGCTCCAATAATAGCCTTTTGACTCTCTTTTGCTTTGTTCCAGTCATCTTTTGAACATAGGTCATCGAATCGAGCATATATATCTGCACATTTAGAAGCCTTGACAGAGGCAAATAGTGAGTATCCGTACTGATTTGCATCATCGTTGTTCTTTGTGTTCCACATATAGTTATACTCTGCTCCAATGGTGAACTTGTCGTGTTTATATCCTGCAAATGTGGCAAGGTTACCAACATCTTTCTTACCCTTTTCGTCACTCTCGTTCAAACCTCCGTATAGGCGAATCTGAAATCCCTTTGCAGGAGTAAGAGTAACACCTAATCCGTAGTTTAAGCCATCGTTTATTTGAACTTTTTTGTATCCCTCACCATTTACAATAATAGCATCGGCAGATATCCAATCGGCAAATTTGTATGCAACCGAGATACCAAGATCCGCGCTATTACCGAATTTATTCTCATCCTGGAATGATTTCATTATATAACGGTATCCCCAAAACTTCTCTTGAAAATTGAATTGGATGGTTGAGATAAGACCTCCGTTTAATGTGAAGTTGTTTTTCTTCCATGTTATCATCGCATTCTTAATATAAGCAATACGGTGATAGTCGGAAACATCGCTTGATTTACCAATATCCATTACCGCCTTTGCAGATAGTCCGTTACCGAAGTTGTATTCGTAACCGAAATAACTGCGATCCAGTTCAAAACCTCGGTCATCATTCTCCGCACCAAAACCGGTGTGAAAATTTCCAAATACTTGTACGATTGCTTTGCCCTTAGGCTCATCTGTTTTTACATCTTGCGCCTTTGCGCTGATGCTGATGCAGGCTAAAAGACCTGCCAAGATTACTTTTGTTTTCATTTTTTTTATGTCTTTAAAATTTGACATCGCAAAAGTATGGGGATTACATTTCATAAATGTTTCAAAAAAATTAGGCTTTTGTGAAATGTTATCAATAGGCAAAATGTTACATTTTTATTAAATCTTAATTTGGGGGTTTCGTCAATCGCTAAATCTCTGTACTTTTGCGGAGTAACAATTAGTTAAGGAGTATGACGGCAAATAGAATATTGATAGTTGACGATGAGGAGACCTTGTGCGAGGTGCTGAAACTAAATCTTGAAAACGAGGGGTATGATGTAGATACTGCTTATAGTGCGGAACAGGCTCTTGGTTATAATCTAAATGAGTATTCGCTTATTCTGCTTGATATTATGATGGGCGAAATAAGTGGTATAAAGATGGCAAAGATGCTGAAGGCTGATTTGTCAACGGCAGATATTCCGATTATCTTTTGTACTGCACGCGATACAGAAGATGATATGATTATGGGACTCAATCTTGGTGCTGATGACTATATTATAAAACCCTATACCGTTCGTAATGTAATTGCACGAGTTAAGAGTGTACTACGGCGTACTGCAAAACACAAATCAGGCAATGTAGTGAGTGAAAAACAAAACAGATTAATTGTTGATGGTTTATCTCTTGATCTGGAGTTTAAAAGATGTGTTGTTGATGGCGAAGAGGTTAAATTGGCACGCAAAGAGTTTGAACTCTTGGCCTACTTGATACAGCATAGAGGTAAGATATGTTCACGTGAGCAGATTCTAAGTCGTGTTTGGAGTGATGAGGTTGTAGTGCTTGATAGAACAATTGATGTGAATATTACCCGTTTACGCTCAAAGTTAGGGGTATATGGCTCTTATATAGTAACCCGTTCAGGATTTGGTTATGGCTTCCGCGACTAAATTGTCTTTTCATAAGCGACTCTTTTTGCAGCTTATAGCATTTTCTTGGGTAATGGTATTCTGCTTTCTTGAATATCAATATATGCGCGAGAAGGAGTATAAATCAGAGTTCTTAAGTGCACAATTGCAGCAGTATAATAGCCATCTTCTTACAACTGTAGAGGAGGGTGAACCATACGAGGATTATATTGCGTTGCATGATAAACCATTTGATGATTTACGCATAACACTTATCACGCTTTCGGGAGCTGTGATTTATGACAACATTATTCCTGTCGATTCTCTTGATAATCATCGGAACCGACCGGAAATTGCCGATGCCTTGCACAATGGTTCGGGGTATCATATCGGGCGACAATCCACAAGTGATGGACGCGAATATTTCTATTCGGCAACACGAGGTGAGCGGGTAATTGTCCGTACGGCAATTCCATATTCAAATACTCTTCAGGATTTACTTGAGGCCGATTGGTCGTTTCTTGTGGTAATGATTTCAATTGCCCTTGTAATGAGCGTGTTAGCATATTTTACAACTCGGAAGCTTGGCAATGATATTGAGCGTGTTAACCGCTATGAGGCGGAGCAGGAGAAAAATCGTCTTAAAAGAGAGCTCACAAACAATATTAATCATGAACTGAAAACTCCTGTTGCCTCAATTCAGGTGTGCCTTGAAACTTTGCTTTCCGGTATTAGTTTGAGCGATGAGAAACGGCAAGAGTTACTAGGACGATGTTATACGCATACTGAGCGTCTTCGTCGGTTGCTTAACGATGTGTCGCTTATTACACGAATGGAGGATGGAAGTGTTCTTATTAATAGGGATAAAGTTACGATTAATGAAATAATAGACGAGGTTGCCGAGGAGTTGGAGCTAATGCCCGATGATGAACGTTTAACACTTCATACATGTTTCAGTGATGAGGTTATTGTTGATGGTAATTCCTCTTTGATAGGTTCAATATTCCGAAATCTAACCGAAAATGCAATAGCATACTCCGAAGGAGAGAATATCTATATTTCGTTGCTTGAAAATAACAATCAGGAGTGTCGTATTCGGTTTGAGGATGATGGCAGAGGGGTACAGCCTGAGCAGTTGCCTTATCTTTTCGAGCGCTTCTATCGTGTTGATAAGGGACGCTCACGTAAGAGAGGTGGGACAGGGCTTGGTCTTGCCATTGTAAAACATGCAGTTCAATTCCATGGTGGAACAATTACAGTGACTAATCGCCCCAATGGTGGATTAAGATTTGATTTCACATTAAAAAAGTAGTTTAAGCTCTATGTTAAAATCGAGGTCGCAACTTTGTAGATGGTTGCGACCTCGTGGTGTGTTATGGGCTGTTGCCGGGGACGACATCTGAAGGTTGATCCATTCAGGCAAAACAATCCGATGTTCGCGCCGGGCATGAATAGAGTATGGGCGTTTTATCTCCTCCATAGTAATATGTGGATTCTTTTTGATTAATCCGACAATACCTTGTTGACGTTTATGCTTTTTCGAAAGAATTCTTTTAGATTGTGGAGTATGATTAAATGTAAGTTTCAACATTTCATCATTCAATTCGCAGAAGTTTTCTTGGGACATTTCCATATATGTAATTGAACTGTACTATCAGGTAATTACCATCGTCGGGATTGTTGTAATTTTGCTCTGCGCATCTATTTTTGATTGTGCGAATCAATCGGTTTTCAATTTCAGAGTATAAATCGGACTCCTCTAATGCGTAAGCTTCAAGATATGGAATAGCGTAAATTGTTCCTTTTGCATGTGTGCCGAGGATTATACCCATGTACGGAATATTTGATGCTATTGGATTGTCATAGAATTGGTTTGTCTTTTTGTTCCATAGCACATCATATACGTCCTCGCCAACAACAAAGGTCATTTGCCATATATTGCTATCAATAATATTGATGTTTCGTAGTTGTGATGAGAGATTGTTGGTTTCGCATATTCCTCTTAGTTGGTCATAAGATATTTCTCCATCAAACTCTACATTAAACAATCCTTCAATTTTTAAATATGGTTCAAATTGTTCTTTTTGACCATGGGCAATGCTGTAAATAATGTCATTCCCCGGTAGATAACAAAATGCAGTGTCGTTCCATAGGGCAAAAGGATTATTCTGAATATGATAATTCTTTATCCGTTGTAATGATTTAAGAGATTCATGTAATTCTCCAGAGTTTCCATCAATTAGACAATAATTGTATTCGTGTCGTTCTATATAAAAAAGGTAGTTGTTGTGTAGTTTGATAAAGTCATCGCAATACAATGAGTCCAAATCAATTCTGGTTTTGATGTAGTTGCCATTTAAATCAAATGTTTTAAGCTTGTTTTGAAAGTCCAATATGTCAAAACAATTATCTGTATCATTGTATAGTATATCCGTTGCTTGCATTATTTCGTTTGGACCTCTGCCTTTTGTTATTGAGTTTATGTAGTTGCCTTTGCCATCAAAGATAATGATACCATCTATTAAGGAGTACACTAAGATTCTGTTTGGCGCAAGTTCAATTTGCTGTACTCCTGAAAGTAGAGCATTTGAGATGGTGTCAAGATTAATTGCCTCGAATGTAATTTTAATGTTGGATTCTTCAAACGGTCTTATTTTTTCAGCATCAAACTTTGTCGATAACTTATAATTCAGGTTGTATGTCTGTTTCTGTGTACAAGCTGTTATGCAGATACTCACTATTAGGAATATGATTATATTAAACATGGATGTCTTGGTATTCATAGTGTTATAAAATTAAGATGTACCGACTTTACAACAAAGGTAAAGAATAATTGTGAATTTTGATTAATAAAATTATCACTAGCGCAATAAATCAGTTAATTTCCAGTAGCCTCCCTTAGTTGGACCGATATGCTGAATAATATTCTTCAATTCTTCTATATCACGATGAATAGTACGGGTATCGACATTAAATACATTTGCCATCTCTTCCATAGTGATATGTGGATTCTTTTTGATTAATCCGACAATACCTTGTTGTCGTTTATGCTTTTTAGAAAGAATTTTTTTAGATTGTTGAGCATAATCAAATGATAGTTTCAATTCTTCATCATTTAATTCGCTGAAGCTTTCTTGGGACATTTCAGTGCTTTCTTGGGACATTTTAGTGCTTTCTTGGGACATTTCGGTGCTTTCATGGGACATTTCAGTGTTTTCTTGGGACATTTCAGTGATTTCTTGGGACATTTCAGTGTTTTCTTGGGACA
>JAGBFU010000067.1 GCA_017936285.1 Marinifilaceae bacterium
CTCCTCACTCCTCACTCTTCACCCCTAACTATTCCTCATTCCTAATTCCTAATTCCTAATTAACTCCTCACTCCTCACTCCTAACTACCTTACACCTTCTTTATGAGATAGCGGACAATACCCCATATCTGAAAGTCATTTTCACGATTGACAACGATGGGTTTAAACTCCTTGTTGGCTGGCATAAGCAAAGCGTGATCGCCCATATCGCGAAACCTTTTCAAAGTAAACTCACCGTCAATGAAACAGACTGCCAAAGCACCGTCATGAGGTTCAACACTTTTGTCTATGATAAGAAGATCTCCATTGTTGATACCCTCGTCAATCATTGAGGTTCCACGGACTCTTGCATAGAAGGTGGATGCAGGATTTCTGACAAGCTCTTTGTTAAGATCAAGAGCCATATCCATAAAATCCTCGGCCGGAGATGGAAATCCGGCAGCAACCCCGTTCTCTGAGAAGGGGATAGGTTGCTCCTCCTCAATATCTGGAGTGAATATCTCTAAATGTGAAGCTCTCTTTATATCCATTTTTATTCAATTTCCTCTTTATTGTATTTCGATACACAAATTTATGAAGATGTTTTGAAATTGTTTGGAGTTAATCTCTGTTTTATTTATCTTTGGAGTGTTAAATTTTGAAAAAACAATACAATAATACAACAAAGTTATGAAGACACTTATTACAATGTTGGCAACAGCTTGTTTATTTACAGCATGTTGCGGAAATGGCTCAAAATGTAGTGTTCAGGATTCCACTCCTGTTCCTGAGATGGCTACTTATCCGGAGAAACCAACAATTACTGCACCTCCTGCAGAGTTAAAATTGCATCCATTCTATGAGAAGTATATGAATGTGAATGGAATTCATGTATGTAGTTCATGGCGTGTGCCTGATAGTTGTTTTTATGCTGCATATGTAAGTATCAAGGGAGTTACTGAGGCATTGCCTAAGGAGGTAATGGATGTGTTGCTTGCTAAGAATACCCGTATTGGAATTATGGCTCGTTATGAGGGAACTACCGATATCCCTGAGCATGCTCATTTGGTTCGTGATACAAGTATCAACTGGGATTTACGTGCACGCGGATTGGGTGGTAGCAGAAGAAATCCATTCTCAACAAGTGCTGAGGAGAATATTCTGGCATATCAGATTGACAAGTACCATGCTGAGGATATCTTGATTCACGAGTTTGCTCATACTATTCACGGAGCAGGTGTTTGTGAGGTATATCCTGATTTCAATAAGGAGTTGCAGGCATCTTTGGACAAGGCTTTGGCTGCAGGTCGCTGGCAGAATGTTTACGCAGGAACCAATATCTCTGAGTATTGGGCTGAGGGTGTTCAGTCATGGTTTAATGTGAATGCAGAGGTTGATAAAGATGGTGGTGATGGAAAACACAATAAGATCAATACTCGCGAGGAGTTGAAACGTTACGATCCGGGTTTGTATGAGATTCTTTCACGTTTCTTTACTCCTGTTGACAAGATGTATAGCCGTCACAAATATGTGAATGACTTTAACTGGACAGAATAACAATAATGATTTTGATTCTTATTCTTATAGTCGGGACGCTAAAAACGTCCCGATTTTTTTATTTTGAAATGTTACAATTGACGTAAAGTACTTGAGGCGTGAGCGTCTTTACTAAAAACCGTCCCGAACGTTTACCACTTGGGGGTTATGCCGATGAATAATTCAAAGTGGATTCCGGGCATAGGACGCGATAGTACCGAAAGGTACTCTTCGTTAAACAGGTTATTTACTATTCCTTTGAGTGAAAGTTCCATTGGCTTAAAGTCTAAAAGCTTCTCCAATGAGATATTGCTCATATAGTATTTGGGTAGTTTACCGGTGAGCGAGATGTCGTTGCTCGACATAGTGTAGCGTTCGCTGTAGTGACACCATTGATATAGGAGTGACCATTTGTGCCATGTGGCCTTGCCTGTAAACGTTGCAGAGTATTCAGGAACATAGGGCAGTTGCTTTCCCACTGACTGGTCGGCAGGAGAGTAGGGGTCTCCTTGATTTATTGATGGAGTCCATGAAAAGTTTCCGTTCAGTGCGAATAGCCATTTACGTGCAACTACAATATCACTGCTTGCCTGTAATTCAACACCGTATGAGTGAACCTCTTTTATGTTCCTTGGCGAGAAGAAACCTTTGGTTGTGGGAAGCCATATAATCCAGTCGTTAATATGTGAGTCAAACCAGGTGGCACTGCCGCTAACCTTAAATCTGTTATTGCCTAAAGCAAATGAAACTCCTGCATCGTAGCTCCACCCTTGCTCTCTTTTCAGATCTGGGTTTCCTCCTGGCAGAAAATACATATCATTCAGGCTTGGAAAACGATAGTTACGTGAAATGGAGCCTTTGACTATGATGTTTCCCTTTTCCGATATAACGGCATCGATGAATAGTGCCGGAATTGTTGGTGTCCACTCTGTTCCGAACATCTCCTCACGAACAACAGCCGATAACCCAATATGCTCGGTGGGACGATACTTTACCGATATGGCAGTCGAGAGCTCGACCCTTCCTTTGTTGTAGCCTACAATTGCTCTGTCGCCCTCTTGTAGGATAATGTTTTTGTCTTTGCTGGTTACAAAGTGTTGATGGGCGGTTATATTGGCAGAAAAGAGCCATTTCCGTCCCAGGTAGTACTCGCCATTCAGATCTCCATATATGGTGTGTATGTCGCTCCTGGAACGTGTCATATGTACCATAATTCCGTTACCGAGTCCTCGTTTATAATCATACGCCACCCATGAGTAGATATAGCCGGTTTTGGCTGAAATTTTCCACTTGCTTCTCAGGTGGTCCCAACTCAATACAGTACGGAAGGTGTGTTCGCGTTGGCGGTTGTCAAAATCCTGCTCCTCTCCATAATCGGTGGTTAGCATTGCCAGTTCGCGGTTAGAGCATGTGAACCAGGCATTGAATCCCAATCGGTCTCCGCGAAGGGAGTTGTAATATATTTCCTGAAGGATATGCATATCTTTAAAGGCTCCACTACGGTTGCGCTCTGTAGGGTGGTATTGTCCAATGATATTCATATCCTGATCATAGATGTTCTCTTTTTTGTCTCTGTTCTTGTATTTGTAGTTGTTGGGCGAGGAGGCATACACCGCCCTCGTAGATATTTGCCATCTCTTATTGCCGTATGTAAGTCGCAGAAATTCGTCGAATGTTTTAAATGAGCCTGCGCCCTGGATGTACTGTATTCCGAAACCTTTGGCATTTGCCGGTTGGGTTGAGAGTTTTACAGCTCCACCCAGGCCTCCGCCACTCTCATTGACCGAGGAGGTTCCGTGTAGGAGCGAGGCATCGTCTATGAAGTAGGCTGGGATTGTTGAAAAGTCGGTCATCCCGAGCATCGGATTATTGACCTTCATGCCATTCCAGGTTACCTGGGTGTGGGATGGAGACGTGCCTCGGAAAGATACCGTTGAAAGGGTGGCGCGACCGTGGTTTTTTACAAAAATAGAGGAGTTGAATGTCAGAATATCTGCCATAGAGTTTGCAATATTCTGTTTCAGCATCAGTGAATCGAAACGTGTCTCTTGAACACCAATCTCCTTCATAGGACGTCCTATTACAGTTACTTCAGGTATGGTGTACTCTTGTCCCCAACATGGCGACTGTACAATAATTGCAAGGACAATCAGGGGTAAAATATTTGTTAGCTTAATATTCATGGCTTATTTCCAGCAAAATGCTCCGGGAATTATTCCTACATAAAATTCATCTATCAACTCTCCTGTGGCAGAGTATCGGTATATTTTACCTTGTTGTTGATAATCAATAGCATCGGCAATATAGATCTCTCCATTGTTAGGGGCTACCGTCAATCCGTAATAGATGGTCTGTTGTTCCTTTATAAGAGGCCTTATAGGAAGACGGTCTGCATTTACGCTCATATCCCAGATATCATTGTTTATCCAGTACAGACGATTCTTCTCTCTGTTTATCTGAATTTCCGATGGTGAGTCTCCGTGGCGGAATTTGAATTGAGCCTCTATGGTAAATGTTTCTGCATCAATTTTATAAAGCGATGGCGCTTCGTAACCATATGGACTGCCTTCGTATCCTCCGTCGGTTACCGTCCATAACTTGTTATTGCAATCAATAACGAGCGATGTAGGTTGAATGCCTACCTCTAATTCTCCGACTACCGAATCACTTTCAGTGTCGATTTTCAGTATCCTGTTCTGGTATGACCAGCAGTTTACATAGAGGTATTTGCCATATTGTACCATCTGTTCTGTCGAGCCGCTCTCCATGGTCATTCCAGGACACTCAATATGACCTGTAATTTCGAATCTTTGGGGGTTGACAATAAAGATACGGTTATCCCAAATCTGGGTAATGTATGCCTTCTCGTCCGATATAAAGTGGATATATCTGGGCGAGGTCAGGTTGGTTATCCTGCCAACCTCTTTAAATGTATTCAGGTCTATGGCAAATAGAACGTGCGAGTTGTTTACAACAATCCACCCTAATGAGTCTCGAATGGTCATTGATTGTGCTACATCGCCCAATTTCATCCCGTTGGCTCTGTAAAATATTTCGTTCTCTACGCTTTTTGTTGTGGGGTTGTAGAACGATAGAGTTGCATTGCCATATTGAAAATTACCCTCGTTCATAATAAACAGGCCGGAGTCGGACAGTAAGAAACTCTCTTCTGATCCGTACTCCCACTCCATACAACTGTGGCATAGGGTAAAGATGAGGGTTATGAGGGTGAGGTTTTTCATTTTTAATTAGGAATTAGGAATTAGGAAAAATCGTGCAAGGTGAGTGCAGAAGCCAAGTTTACTTGGATTATGCCGAACCGCCGCCGATTTTGCGTCATTGCGCAGCAATGGCGAACATTAGTGCAAGCCGAACGCAGAAGGCAAATTTATTTGCATTATGCTGAACCGACGCTGCGGAGCGAATGCAGAAACCAAGTTTACTTGGGTTATGCTGAGCCGCGAG